>DXZF01000340.1 GCA_019415425.1 Bacillota bacterium
TGTATAAGAGACAGGGGCGGCATGGCCAACCACGACGGCCCGTTGATCGAAGGGCCGGACGAGGCCATCCGCGCCGAAGTCAAGCGCATTGTGGACGATTTTGGCAGCAAGCAGGGCTTCATCCTGGGCGCCGACTGCACACTGCTCTCAGACGTCAACCTGCACAATATCCGCGTGGCCATGGATACGCTCAAGACGCTGTAAATCGCCACGGCATATGCAAAAAAGGAGCCTTTGGGCTCCTTTTTGTATCCCCTCCTCCGGGTGCGCAAAGGCTTTGCGGCGCCCCTCAATCCAGCAGCTTTGCCTCCCACTCCTTTTGGCGAAAGCCCACCAGCACAAAATCTTCGCCCACCAGCAGCGGACGCTTGACCAGCATGCCGTCGCTGGCCAATAGGGCGATCTGCTCTTCCCGGCTCATCTGCGGCAGCTTGTCCTTGAGCGCCAACGCCCGGTACGCCTGCCCGCTGGTGTTGAAAAACCGCTTGATGGGCAACCCGCTTCGGTCGATCCACGCGGCCAGTTCCGCTTCATTGGGCCGCTGTTCGACAATGTGGCGCACCTGTACGTCTATGCCGTGCTCCTGCAAAAATTTCTGTGCCTTCTGGCACGTCGAACACCTGGGATAGCAGACAAACAACATCTCTTTTTCCTCCTTTACGGGCGAACGAGCGGCTGTGGCCAGTCCATCACGCCGCCCAGATCGTATATGTGGGCATAGCCCATCGCACTGAGCTTTGCCGCTGCCATGGCGCTGCGCCGCCCGCTTTGGCAGATCACGGCGATGGGCGTCTGCCTGTCCGGCACCAACGCCGCAGCGCATTCGGCCAGGGCCGAAAGCGGCGCATTTTGTGCCGTGCGCACCGTTCCCCTCTCGTACTCCTCGGCTTCCCGCACATCCAGCAAGACCGGTGCATCGCCCGACTGCATGCGCAAAAGCATCTGTTGCGGCGTCATCTTCTGTATCGGCATATCGTGCTCCTATCGCGTGAGCTTGTCAAACACGCGGATCAGCTCGTCGATCTTTTCCTGCTGTTGGCCCGCTTCAAACGCCTCGTTGACACAGCTCTGCATGTGCGCCCGAATGATTTCCTTGTTGGCCTTGCGCAGGATGGCATCGGTGGCCATGAGCTGGTTGGCAATGTCCATGCAATAGCGGTCCTCTTCCACCATCTTCAGGATGCCGTCCAGCTGGCCGCGCGCCGTCTTGAGCAGGCGCTCAATCTGCTTGTGATCTGCTTTCATCGTTTCCCCCTATGCAATGGAGAGCACTTCGTACTCTTCCGCTTCCACCGCGCGGCGCAACACGTCGTCGGGTACGTCCTTTTGCAACGTGACCGTCGCGGTCTTCTGCTCCAAGTCTACCACTGCATCCTGTACGCCGTCCACTGCTTTGAGCGCCTGTTCCACCGTCCGCTTGCAGTGATCGCAGCTCATGTGTTCCACCACCAACACTTTTTGCAGCGTTGGCGCCTGTGCGCTCGCACGCGCAATGAACAGCACTTCGTACTCTTCCGCTTCCACCGCACGGCGCAGCGCGTCGTCCGGCACGTCCTTTTGCAACGTGACCGTCGCGGTCTTCTGCTCCAAGTCTACCACTGCATCCTGTACGCCGTCCACCGCTTTGAGCGCCTGTTCCACCGTCCGCTTGCAGTGATCGCAACTCATGTGCTCCCCCGTCAGCACGACCTGCGGCTGGGGGGCCTGCGCGGTGGCGGCGGGCCGTTCCGGCTGCGCCTGCCTCTGCGGCGGCAGATTCTCGGCCTGCACCTGTACATCCACTTCCACGGCCTGTTCCAGCTGCTGCTGCGTGGCATGGCGCTTGGGCTTAAAGAGCTTGAGGCGCAGCGCGTTGCTGACCACAAAGACCGAGCTGAGGCTCATGGCCGCCGCACCAAACATCGGGTTGAGCTTCCAACCCAGCAGCGGGTAGAATACGCCGGCCGCCAGCGGAATCCCGATGGTGTTGTAGAAAAACGCCCAGAACAGGTTCTCCTTGATGTTCTTGATGGTGGCCTTGCTGAGCTGGATGGCGGTGACCGCATCCATCAGGTCGCTTTTCATGAGCACGATATCCGCCGATTCGATGGCGATATCGGTACCCGCGCCAATGGCGATGCCCACATCGGCGCGTGCCAATGCCGGCGCATCGTTGATGCCGTCGCCCACCATGGCCACGCGCTTGCCCTGCTGCTGCAGTTCGCGCACCTTCTGTTCCTTGTCCTGCGGCAGCACCTGCGCCACCACATGGCGGATTCCGACCTGCTGCGCGATGGCCTTTGCCGTCTGCGCATGGTCGCCGGTGAGCAGGATGACGTCCAGCCCCATGGCCGTCAGCTCTGCAATCGCCTGCCGGCTGGTCGGCTTGATGACGTCGGCCACGGCGATCAGCCCCAGCAGCTGCCCATCGCGCGCAAAGTACAGCGGCGTCTTGCCGTCCTGCGCCAGCGCCTGCCCCTTTTCCTCCAGCAGCTGCAGGTCGATGCCGTGGGCGCGCATCTGTTTGGCGTTGCCGGCCAATACGCGCTGGCCCTGTACCGTGCAGCCAATGCCCTGCCCGGGCGTGGCTTCAAACGCACTGGCAGCCAGCAGCTCCACTTTTTCCTCTTCCGCCTGCCGGACAATGGCATCCGAGAGCGGATGCTCCGACGGCTTCTCCGCAGAGGCGGCCCAGATCAGCAATTCCTCCTGCGAAATGCCCTTGGCCGGCAGGATATCCGTCACGCGCGGTTTGCCTTCGGTGACGGTGCCGGTCTTATCCAGAATTACGGCATCCACCTTGTGCAGCAGCTCCAGACTCTCGGCCGATTTGACCAGGATGCCGTTCTCGGCCCCCTTGCCGGTGCCCACCATGATGGCGGTCGGCGTGGCCAGCCCCAGCGCGCACGGGCACGAGATGACCAGCACCGCAATGCCGATGGACAGGGCAAAGTGGAATGAGTAGCCCAACAGCAGCCACACCACCGTGGCGATCACCGCAATGGTGATGACGATGGGCACGAACACGCCGCTGACCCGGTCGGCCAGCTTGGCAATGGGCGCCTTGCTGCCGCTGGCATCCTCGACCAGCTGCACGATCTGTGCAAAGGTGGTGTCGTTGCCCACCTTGGTCGCGCGGAATTGGAAATAGCCGGACTGGTTGATCGTGGCGCCGATGACGGTATCGCCGGGTTGCTTTTCCACCGCGATGGATTCGCCGGTGAGCGCGGATTCGTCCACCGCCGCGTTGCCCTCTACGATCACGCCGTCCACCGGGATGCTCTGGCCCGAACGCACCACCAGAATATCGCCCACGGCCACCTGTTCCACCGGCACCTCCACCTCTTGCCCATCGCGCAGCACCACGGCCGTGCTGGGCGCCAGATCCATCAGCTTCTGAATCGCATCCGAGGTGCGGCCCTTGCTGCGCGCCTCCAGGAACTTGCCCAGCGTGATCAGCGTCAGGATCATGGCCGCGGATTCAAAGTACAGGTCCATGGTGTACTGCTCCACCAGCGCCAGGTTGCCGTGGCCCAATCCATAGCCGATGTTGTAGATGGCAAAGATGCCGTATACCACCGCGGCGGAAGAACCCAACGCAATCAGCGTATCCATATTGGGCGACCCGCGGAACAGCGTGGAAAAGCCCACGGTAAAATACTTGTAGTTGACCATCAGCACCGGCAGCGTGAGCAACAGCTGCGTAAAGGCAAAGGTGATCGCATTTTCGGTGCCGTGAAAAAAGTGCGGCAACGGCAGGCCCATCATATGGCCCATGGAGATGTAGAACAGCGGCAGCATGAATGCAATGGACACCCACAGCCGCATCTTCATCTGCCGGATCTCGGCCTTGGCCGGATCCTCCCCGCGCGATGCGTTCCGATTTTCTCCGCTCTGTACGCCCGAAAGGTGCGCGCCGTACCCCGCGTGCTCCACCGCCGCGATGATCTGGTTCGCATCCACCCTGGCCTCGTCGTACTCCACTGTCATGTTGTTTTGCAGCAGGTTGACGGCCACCGTATCCACGCCCTCCAACTTGCGCACAGCCTTCTCCACGTGTGCGCTGCAGGCGCTGCAGGTCATCCCTGTGACAGCAAATTTTCGTTTCATGGCTTCGCTCCTATCCCACACCCCGGGTGGGGTGTGTGCCCATTGTTGCACATTTGCTTCCCCTTGTCAATGCTTCCCGACATTTTCCGGATTATGTGCCCTTCTGGAATGGTGCGCTCCGCCCGTTTGGCCGTCCAGCGCCTGCCGTACACCCCATATGCGGCGTGCACTTGCCCAGGCAACGCTCCCCGCCATCGCGCCCTGTACCGGCTCAACCTTCTTGCCTTTGCACGCCCCGCACACGCAAAAAAAGAGGAGCCTTTCGGCCCCTCTCTTCCTTTTGCCCTTATTCAATCACGCTCGTCACGACGCCTGCGCCCACCGTGCGCCCGCCTTCGCGGATTGCAAACCGCAATCCCTCTTCAATTGCGATCGGCGTGATCAGCTTGATCGTCATC
>DXZF01000341.1 GCA_019415425.1 Bacillota bacterium
GGATTGATCGTAAAAATATCGGATGACGTCCCTGCGGGTGATGATGCCCATGAATAGGTTGCGGTCGTCCACGACCGGGACAAAGTTCTGATCCATCACGCGCAACAGCAAATCGTCCATCGTGGCGTCGATGTGGACCGCAGGATTCCAGTGCTGGCGCAGTATATCGTGGATTGTAAATGCTTCCTGTGCCCGGATGTCGTACGTATGGCAATTGAGCATGTGCCATAAAAAGTCCCCTTCGCTGACTGTGCCGGCATAGCGCCCGTCCTGGGTGAGAACGGGGATGGCGGTATAGCCATGGGCCCGCATCTTCTCCAGGCCCTGACGCAGCGTGTTGTGCTGATACAGATAGGCGACGGTCGCCTTGGGTTTGAGGAATAAAACGATGTGCATGTATGTCCCACCTTATCGCGTATCGGGTGATCGATTGCCTTGCGCTCTCCAGTATAGACGACCGGGCACTTGTGCGCAATCGCCATGTGCCGGGACGGGGAATCAAAATGCGTTTCAAAACCGCGCAGGCAATGCCCGTTGCATGCAGGGCGAACCCGGTCGCCACAACAAGATAGCCGGCGGAGATACGATCCGTCGCGATCTTTGCTATGTGCGCGCAAAGTGCGCGGCATCGGCAAAGGCCTCTGCGTCAAATGCCTGATGGAGCAGCAAGAGCTGTGCTTCATCGACGCAATACTGGTACATCAGATACGGCAGGGGCTTGCCTGCCCGTTGATCTTGCAACAGCTGTGCGAGGATGGGGCGCTTCTTCTCGTAGCGGGGTGAGAGCACCGAACAGGGAACCCGCCACAAGCGCGCAATCTCTGCAAAAGAATGGGTTTGGCGCAGCAGGAGCAGGCTCACATCTCCGTAGGAGAGCGCGCCTTTGAGCGAAAATAGCAATGGCAGCCGGTTGCCTGTCAACAGCCAGTAGCTGCTGAACAGAAAACGGGTCGGATCGACGCTGGGCAGCGGCATGCCCACCAGGCGCGTAAACGCTTCTTCATTGTACGCGCATGCGTGGGCAAGCGTCCGCTTGACGCAGGCGCGCAACTGGTCGCGGCTTCGCCTTGATCGCTGCGAGAGGGTGAGCCAAATCTCTCCTGCGGATAACTGTAGCGGGTTCTCCCATGTATAAGCGAGCGCCTCGGTGAGAACGGTATGGCCAATCGCGTTGGAGGGGATGGAAAGCGAGAGCAAATACTGTCGAATCACTGCAAAAAAAGAAGAGGACATGGGCGAAAACTCCTTATCGACATAAACAGTCAAAATATATTCTATATAAGGTAGTACCTCACACAGAATATTATCATGTTCTCTATCAAAAGATACGAAATAAAAGAAAGTGAGATGTTGGAGGCAGAAAAGTGGTACTGGATTACAAGGCAATTGGGATGCGCGTCAAGATTGCCTGAATACGCAAAGGCATGACGCAAGACGAGGTTGCGGAAAAGGCAGAGATCAGCAATTCGCATATCAGCAATGTGGAAACTGGGAATACGAAAGTCAGCTTGCCGACACTGGTTTTAATCGCAAATGCCATTGGTGTATCCGTAGACGAACTGTTGTGCGACAGTGTAGAGAAGAGCAAGCATGTGTTTGACGATGCGCTTTCCCGAATCGCCAAAGACTGTGACGATTGGGAAACCCGGATCATAGCAGACGTTGCTGCTGCACTCAAGGAGAGCCTGCGCAAAACAGTGCGTTGAAAGTGAGACGGAACGAAGTGCATACAGAAAATGAAAGAGACCTGTAGCGGGTTTCTTTTTGATATACAAGAAGAAAAGACAAGCAAACATGATGGTGGCAAGCAGCCGGATAGAGAACGCCATGGAGAAGCGCTTTTGTCATCCTCCTACGCGTTTGGTATGCTGATACATGGGGGAAACCCCCCGGCATACCGATGAAAAAGGAGTGAGACCCCATGGCAAATCGTTTTATCCTCAATGAAACCTCGTATCACGGCAAGGGCGCAATTGCGCACATTGCACAAGAGGTACAGATGCGTGGATTGCAGAAGGCGCTGGTGTGTTCCGACCCGGATCTGATCCGGTTCGGCGTGACGCAAAAGGTGATCGACGTGCTGGAGGGCGCGGGCCTTGCGTATGCGCTCTACGACAATATCAAGCCCAATCCCACCATTGAAAACGTGCAGAGCGGCGTGGAGGCGTTTCAAGCGGCAGGGGCCGATTACCTGATCGCCATCGGCGGCGGGTC
>DXZF01000342.1 GCA_019415425.1 Bacillota bacterium
GCATTTGCGCTACGGGATTCCAAAGGGTGAAAGCCCTTTGGCGGGGTTGCAGGGGTGGAACCCCTGCAAAAAAAGAACCCGCCGGGGCGGCGCCCCTGCAAGAGAACCCTGCAACCAAAGGAGGAGACGATGGAACAATTCAAAGTGACGGACGAAATGCTACAGGGGCGCGGCGCGCTCTCGCTGCCGGACCAGCCCAGCGCAGAGCAGATGACGGCGCTGGAGATCAAGACCAAGCTGGACGCGATCGTGCGCGAGGCGCTGCTGCCGCAGTTCAACGCGGCGATGCAGAGCCTGCAGAGCCAGAGCGGCGCGGGGTACATCGGCGCGGCGGCGCAGGGCGGGCTCACGCAGCCGACCATTGCCGGGCAACTGCTGGAGCTGGACACCGCGCTCTCCCAAAAGGCGGACGCGGACCACACGCACACGCAGTACGCCGCCAGCGACCACACGCACAGCGCGCTGGCCGCGCTCTCGATCACGCAACCGCTTGCGGCGGGCGTATTGGGCGTATCCAACGTGTACATCAGCACCGACGGCACGCTGCCCGCCTCTGCGCCGGACGGCACGCTGTGCCTGATCCTCTCGTAAGGGGGGATGGGCATGCAGACGAGCGTAGCGCCCGTGCGCACCGTGGCGGACCAGGACGCCCCCAACACCGGCTACTGCATGGTGGGCAAGGACGAGAGTGACACCGAGATCGGCGTGTACTTTGAATTCGACCCGCTGGAGGTGGACGGCACCATCACGCAGGTGGAGGTGCACGCCCAGTGGGACAACGCGGCCGCGGGCGCGGGCGACGCGGGGCAGATGGTGCTGGAGGTGATCCCCGACAGCGGCAGCTACCTGATGTACGCCACCGGCGCGTCGGGGCAGATCACGCAGGCGCTGGCGCCGGGCGAGTACAGCACCACCGACCTGTTCACGCTGGAGCTGTACCCGTACCAGAATTCGCCGGAAAACCTGATGAAGGGCTTTTCCACCGGCGTCACGCTGCAGGTCACGTACCAGCCGGAAGCGAGCGGGCCGGCGTGCAAGGTGAAGGTGAACGGCACGTGGCAATCGGTGGCGGGCGCCAAGGTCAAGAGCGGCGGCGCATGGCACGAGGCCACGGCCCAGGTCAAACGCGATGGCACGTGGCATCCGTGGTAAAGGAGGCAGAGGATGGCAACCACACGACGGCAGTCCAATCAAACGGCGCCGCAGCTGAGCGCACAGGCGCTGGCGCTGGCGTATGAGCAGATCGCCCGCGCGGCACAGCAGCAGTTTGCGCGCATCGGGGAGGCGCTGCCGGGCGCGCAGCAGGCCGGCACGGTGCAGCTGTACCGGCAGAACGCGCTATTCAGTGCGCTGGCACAGGCACGGGCCGCACAGGCCGACGCCGTATCGCAATGGCAGGCGCGCAGCGGTGCGCTGCAGCAACAGCGCACCGCACAGATCGCCGCGCTGCGCATGCAGGCGCAGGGCGAAGCGCTCGCCCGCGCACGGCAGCAGGACGAGGCACAGCAGCGCATTGCGGCCGCCCGCGCGCAACAGCAGCAGGCCATGGCACAGCAGGCCATGGCGGCGCAGGGGAGCGCACAGGACGAGGCGGAGGCGCTGGCACTGGAAAACGCGCTGCGCGAGGTGCAGGTCTTTGGCCGCGTGGTCAGCGCGCGCACGGCGCAGGTGCTGGGCGTGCCGGTGGGCACGCTCTCGTACGCGAGCGCGCAGGCGGCGCAGAAGCAGGCCAAGAGCGGCAGCAGCGGGCGCAAGCGCAGTAGCAGCAGTGGCAGCAGGCGCAGCAGCCAGCAGGGCAGCGGCCAGGGCGGCCGCCTGACCGCGGCCAGCGAGCTGACCACCAAGTACCAGGGCGGCCGATACAGTTAAAAGGGGGGAACGGATGGATGGCGACACAGGATCGCAGGCTGCAGCTGAACATGTGGCGCGCGGGCGCGCAGCTGGCGCAAAAGCGCGCGCTGGAACAGGCGTACGAGCAGCAGAACGCGCAGCTGCTGGCGCAGCTGCCGCAGATTCAGCGCACCTACGACGCGCAGCGCCAGCAGGCGTACCAGGGCATGCAGTTTGCACAGCGGGCACAGCGGGAAGCGCTGGCCGCGCAGGGGCTGACGCAGGCGGGCGCCGGGCGCGTGCCGACCAGCGGCTATGCGCAGGTGCAGGACGCCCGCCGCGGCGCGGCGCTGCAGGGCGCGCTGCTGCAGAGCATGCTGGCGCAGCAGGAGGAAATGGGCGAGGTCGAACGGCAGCGGCAGCAGGCGCTGTACGAGCGGGATACCGGCATACAGCAGAGCGATGCACAGATTCAAAAGCAGTACCTGGATGCGCTGGCCGAATTGGAGCAGTTTGAAATGCAGCAGCGGTGGAACCAGGAACAGCTGGCGCTCTCGCAGCAGCAGTTTGCGCAGCAGCTGGCCCAGCAACAGGCGCAGTACGCGCAGAGCCAGCAGGCGCAGCGCGTGGAGAACGCGTGGCGCACGGTGCAGGCGCTGGGCTACGTGCCCAACGCCACCATCGCGCAGCTGATCGGCGTGCCGGTCGGCACGCGCCTGATGGCGTAGCTTGTGGATTGCCAGGGACGCTGTCCCTGGACCCTGCCAAGGGATTCTTTGTGGGGACGCTGTCCCCACGCCCTTGCAAGGGGCCATCGGCCCCTTGACCCCGTGGCGCAAATGCATGCGCATTTGCTTAGGGAGAACCACGCCCTGTCCAGCTATATGGCGGTACATATCTTGTTGCTTCCGCGGGCTCTCTTATGAGAGCACCCTGCGCAGCGACCTATTCTGCGCACACCCCTTTCCCGGGCGCAAGGCCACGCGCCCGGAAAAGGGCTTTTTGCATTGGCGTTTGCCTTCTGGCACTACCCAAGGCGAATGACAAACCGGCAAGTCACGGCAGAGCTTTGAACACCTGAGGAACACCACCTGCCAAAGGATTGCGGACGCAGCGCAATCTGCTTTGCTATCCAAATGGACAGGGCCCAATCCCCCCCAAGCAAATGCGGATGCATTTGCGATAGAGGGTTCTTAGGGATGAAATCCCTAAGCAGGGGCGTGGGGACAGCGTCCCCACAAAGCATCCCCCAAACAGGGGTTGTAGGGGTGGAACCCCTACAAAAAACCCTACAAAAAAGCCCCTGCAAGAGAACGCAAGCGGAGCGGCGGCCGTTACCGGCGGCGCAGCTTTTGCAGGTAGAACGTGGCCTCGTCCAGGTCCCGGGCATCCACATAGACGTTGTAAAACTTCATGAAATCGCTGCGCTCGCCGAGCGACCCCCGGGCGCGGCGCGTGGACCCGAACAGCCCGGCGAACAGCGCAGAGGCGCCGGTCTGATCGGTCACGCGCGTCTTGTAGCGGATGCCGTTTTCGCGCAGCAACGCGCACAGCTCGGCGTACTCGGCCATGGATTGGGTGACAAACAACTCTTTTTTCATGCGGCGCGCTCCTTTCGCGGTTGCGGGCGTGGCCCATCGCGCCTCTTCACGGCAGCATTGGGGGGCAAAACGACGCCCCTTACGCAACCAAGGCGGTGGACGGGCCCCGGCAGGGCCCAAAACGAGGCGTTGCGTACAGGCGGGGAAAGGGCAAGCGGATCGCGTGCTGCAATCTGGAATCCCACGGACGTGCACGGGATTCCTTCGCTTTTATCATAATATATTTTTCGACAGAAGAAAATATTTTTACAAAGTAAACAGATCTTGCACCCGGGAAAGAGGTATGCGCGCGGGGCGTGTCGCTGCGCAGGGGATTGATAAGAGAGCCCGCGGAAGCAGCAAGATATGCACCGCCATAGAACTGGACAGGGCCGAATCCCCCCAAGCAAATGCGGACGCATTTGCGACTACGGGAACCGAAGCCGACTGCCGCCAGTGGCGGATGCAAGGAGGCGGAGGTTCTGGTCTTTCAGTGGCGATTGCCGAGCCGCGTAGGCGATGGCAGAGCCCTGAAAACCAGAGGGAGAAGCTGAGCGCCGCCAGTGGAACCGGAGCCGACCGCTGCCAGTGGAACCGGAGCCGACTGCCGCCAGTGGCGGATGCAAGGAGGCGGAGGTTCTGGTCTTTCAGTGGCGATTGCCGAGCCGCGTAGGCGATGGCAGAGCCCTGAAAACCAGAGGGAGGAGCTGAGCGTGTATGCCCCAGGGACGCTGTCCCTGGACCCTGCCAAAGGGCATGATGCCCTTTGGAAACCCCAGGAGCAG
>DXZF01000343.1 GCA_019415425.1 Bacillota bacterium
TCATAGCACAGCGCATAGCTGATGGCCTTGGCGGTGTCCAGCGTGCTGCCGCCGCCCACGGCCAGGATGAAATCGACGCCGTTTGCCCGCGCGATCTCGATGCCCTTGTCGCACAGCGAACGACGCGGATTGGGCTGTACGCCCGCCAGCTCCACATACGAGATGCCGGCCTGATGGAGCGAATCGATGACGCGGTCGTACAGGCCGATCCGCTTGATGCTGCCGCCGCCATACACCAACAGCACTTTGGTGCCGCCGTATTTCTGAACGAGTTCACCCGTGCGCGCCTCCGTACCCTTGCCAAAGACGATTTCAGTGGAAAGGTGCAAATCAAAATGGCCAAACGTCTTCATCTGTAACCTCCTTGTCGATCATGGAGGACGTCGCCAAAGCCGGACCGGCCAATGGCGTTGTGCGTCCTCTGTGGTCCCATACAAAACCCAGTTGTGACCGCGCGAGTCGATCTCACCTCCTGTCCGCAGCGGTCAACCCTGTGGATTGTGTCCGTTTCACGTGCAAAAATTGGCGGGAAGCCGGGCTTGCCAGTGAAAGATGACGAATTCTTGTCGCGCCCCTGCCCGCCCTATCGCCAAAGCGGATAAGGAGAGCGGCGAGAGGCAACGGCACCACGCGATGCGCGCCAGCGCTGCACTTGCGAATGCGGGCACCCCGTAGCGTGCAGGTGCAAGTGCCTGTATACGCGAATCACGTAACGACTTTATAGATAGAATATCATATCATTGTATTTTTATGTACACAGGAATGTTGGATAGGGAGAATAGAATGACCACATATTGTTGTACTATTTAGTTTATTTAATTGCATTTATATGATAAAAAATGCATGAAAGTGTATAAACATGTATCCAACAAAATAGACGGGAAATCGTTTCTCTACAACACGATGCGCAGATCAGATCGATACGGCGACTGTGGGCCGGAGGGCAGGGCGGGTGCGTCGCAAACGCGTTTACAAATGAACGGCGAAGGCGTGAGGCGTGGCCTTTTTCGAAAGAGGAGGCGCAGCAAAATGAGCGCGCCGATGGCCCTTGCAAAGAAAAACCGCCGCAAGCAATTGGAAAGCTTGCGGCGACGTGGCGCACCTAACTGGATTCGAACCAGTGGCCTACCGCTTAGGAGGCGGTCGCTCTATCCTGCTGAGCTATAGGTGCAGATGTGTGGGATACGCAGGGAAGTGCCGTGCGCAGAACAGTTGTATTGTACGGCGCACGACGCGAGGTTGTCAACCCGACAAGTATGCGTGCACAGCCGGATACATAGGAATAAAAAGAAGGGCGTAGAGCGCAGAGCAGGAGGGGATGTGTACGGATGAAAACAATACCGGCTGGCTGTAAGGCAGGGCGATTTGTTCACCTGCGGCATGGAGAATCGCTGCTGGCCTTTGCAAGGCGCAATGGCGTGAGCGTGTACACACTGTTGTGTAACAATCCCTGCGTGCATCCGCTGCGCCTTGTCGCTGGGCAGGTGCTGATCGTTCCATGGGAAAAAGAACGGTGAAAGGCGGCGCCGTCTGTGGTACACTAAAGCCATTCCAATGCGCAACGACAATCAGGAGGGGTGGCCATGCAAGGGGCAACAATTACGGTCGATCATCACGCGGTGCTGTTTGGGCTGCTGGCCCGTGGCGCGATCAGCGCGCTGGGGTATGAGGCGGCGGACGAGTGGGTTTCACGGGCGGTCAAGCACTATGGACATCAGCGCGGGCACCGGATTGCTTTGCACGCGCAAAAGCACGGCTGGCCGCTGGATATGGTCAGCTATTTTGGCATCAAGGAATGGACGATCGAGGACGGCGCGCCCAACGAGGGCAAAGAGGGCGCGTGTGAAGCATACCACGTGGGGATCATCACGCGGTGCCGGTGGACGCAGGTGTGGCGCAAGTATCACATGGAAGATGTGGCCAACTGGTATTGCCGCGACATCGACGTCGCGCTGCTGCACGGATTCAACCCCGACCTGCGCCTGGAGGTCCGCAAGAGCTTTTCGCGCGGCGACGCGTGCTGCGAATTTCACTGGATGGATGCCCACCGCGATCCGGCGGTGCGCGCGTGCGAGAAAGAGCGGGGCCGCATCGCCCAGGCCAGGCGCGACTGGGACTACCACACCGCGCATCTGTACCGGGCGTTTGCGGACGTGTTTGCGCCGCTGGGCCAGGCGGGGCAGGAGGCACTGCAAACGGCAAAGGCATCCTTTGTGGAGCTGTTCGGCACAGACGCATGGCAGGCTGTGGAGGCGCTTACCTCGCTGGATTTTGACGCCATTGCAGACTGAATGCCATTGACGATGCACAACGGCGCGCCGGGTGTGGGAAAGGCAAAAGATTTTGCTTGACACGCCGGCGCGCTGTTCCTTATAATGCAACCAACACTTGTAGTACGGAAGACCTTGTAGGGTTGAACCAATTTTGTTCCCGCGGGAACGCATGTAGAACGGAAGGATGGTCCTATCGATGAAATTTGTCCTTTTGGGCGTGTACGCCCTCGCGCTTTGCGCAATCGCCTTTGTCAGCAGATCCAAGTCCAAAACATTGGGAGATTTTTTCCTCGGCGGCCGTAAGACGGGGCCGTGGATGAGTGCGTTTGCCTACGGTACAACGTACTTTTCGGCTGTTATCTTTGTCGGCTACGCGGGGAAATTCGGCTGGAACATCGGCCTCAATGCCGTGTGGATCGGCATCGGCAATGCCGTGGTCGGCAGCTACCTGGCCTGGAAGCTCTTGGCCAGGCGCACCCGCACCCTGACGCATCAGATGAATGTCGACACCATGCCCGCCTTTTTTGAAGCGCGCTTTGGTTCGCGAAACCTGAAGATCTTTTCCGCGATGATCATCTTTGTCTTTCTGGTGCCGTACAGCGCCTCGGTCTACCAGGGCATCAGCTACCTGTTTGAGCAGGTGTTCCAGATTCCCTTCACCTACTGCGTGCTGGCCATGGCGGTGCTGACGGCCATGTACCTCATTTTGGGCGGCTACCTGGCCACGACGCTATCGGACTTTGTGCAGGGGATCATCATGCTCGTGGGCGTGGCGCTGATGGTGTTCTTTGTGCTGCGCGCCCCGCAGGTGGGCGGCCTTGCCGAAGGCCTGTCGCGCTTGCACGCCATCGACCCCGCGCTCACGGGTGCGACCACGGGCGAGAACCTGACGACGCTCCTGTCCATCATTGCGCTCACCAGCCTGGGCAGCTGGGCCATGCCGCAGATGGTGCACAAGTTCTACGCCATCCGCGACAACGACGCCATCAAGAAGGGAACCGTCATCTCCACGGGGTTTGCGATGTTCATCGGCGTGGGCGCATACTTTACCGCCATCTTTGGCCGCCTGTTCCTCAACAACACGCTGCCCATCGATCCGGCGACCGGCGTGGCCAATGTCGATATGGTGGTGCCCACGATGCTCACCACGGCGCTGCCGGAAATCCTTCTGGGCGTCATTGTGTTGCTGGTGCTCAGCGCCTCCATGTCCACCCTTTCGGGCCTGACCATGGTCTCTTCGAGCGCGGTCACCATGGACCTGCTCAAAGGCGCGATGGCGCCCAAGATGAGCGACCGCACTGCGCTGCGCACCATGCGCGTGCTGTGCGTGGTGTTTATCGGCGCGTCGGTAGCGATTGCGCTGTTCAAGCTCCAGGCCATCGTAACGCTCATGAGCTTTTCGTGGGGCACGATCGCCGGCTGCTTCTTGGGACCGTTTGTCTGGGGGCTTTGGGACAAAAAGACCAACGCGCGCGGCGCATGGGGCGGTATGATTTTGGGCTTGATCATCAACATGGGAACGGCCGTGTTCACGGGCTTTGACGGCGCGCTGGCGCCGCTGGTCGGATGCATCTCCATGGTCGTCTCGCTCATCAGCGTTCCGGTGCTCTCGCGTGTGCTGGCCGTGCGCAAAGGCGCGGTGGCACAGCAGGCATAAACGCCAAGACCGTAAAAGAGAAAGTGAAGATATAGGAGGGAGCCGTCTATCGGCTCCCTCTTGTCATGCGCCGCGCGTGCCGCGCATATCGATACACTATGCGGAACAGGAGAGCGCGGCGCACGCGTTTGCGTGGCCGGAATGTGCGCAGGCAGCGCATACAAGCACACAGTTGGCGGCAACCTATGGGCAGAAGCGGGCAGCGATGGCCCGTTTTGCCTATGGTCGCCTGCTTTTTTGCGCTCCTGCTGCTGTTTTCCATCTGGCGCCTGCCCGCGGCTACGCCGGAGCAGCGCACGCCGCAACCCCTCATGCAGGATATACCCATCACGGTGTGGAACCATACCACACAAACGCTTGAAACGATGGACCTTGAGACGTACGTTTTGGGCGTGCTGGCCGGAGAGATGCCGGCCTCCTATGAACTGGAGGCGCTCAAAGCGCAGGCCGTGGCCGCGCGTACGTACGCCTATGGGAAGATGTGTGGAAAAAAGTGCAACCGCCATGGGGCGGATGTCTGTACCGACAGCGGGCATTGCCAGGCGTATTGCGATGCGGCGGCGCGGGCGCAGAAGTGGGGCGATCAGGCCGCGCAGAATGAGCAGAAGCTGACGCAGGCCGTCGCAGAGACGGCGGGGCTGGTGATCCTATACGATGGGGAACCCATAGACGCGCTGTTTCACTCTACCTCTGGTGGCCAGACAGAAGATGTGGAGAACGTGTACAGCCAGGCGTTGCCGTATCTGCGCAGCGTGGAGAGCGCCGGGGAAGAGAGCGCGCCGCGTTACGCGCGCACCATGCAATTTACCAAAAAGGCATTTGTGCAGAAACTCAAAGCGGAAAACGACAAAGTCAACTGCACGGAAGACGATCTCGATCAGGCCATTGGCGACGTCAAGCGATACGATTCGGGGCGCGTGGAGAGCATCGTCATTGGCGGGCAGACGTTCACCGGCAGGCAGATGCGCGCGATCTTTGCGCTGGACTCCACCAATTTTACCATTGAATGCACTGCAGATGCCGTGCTGGTGCACACCAAGGGCTATGGGCACGGGGTGGGCATGAGCCAGGTTGGCGCAAACGCCATGGCCAAGGCGCAACACGGATTTGAAGAGATTCTGCACCACTACTATACCGATGTGACGATCGCGTCCATTCAAAATCTGTAGAACCACGTATGATCCTCCTTTTGTGCGGCAACAATAGCCCAAGAGGAGGTGCGAAATTGGACAATCGGAATTATCACCGCCGGGACAGGCGGGTTGGCCAGTCGTCGATCGCGGCGTTTATGGAGGGCAAGGGCATCTACTTCGTCGTCTTCACGTGCCTGGCCGTCATCGGCATTACGGCGTACCTTACGC
>DXZF01000344.1 GCA_019415425.1 Bacillota bacterium
GCGTATTGGCCGACGCGATCGATCTGATCAACGACTACGGCGCGCAGGCCGATGTCATCGCGCTGGACGTGCCTACCGGCGTGGTGGTGGACAGCGGGCGCGTGTACGAGAAGGCGGTGCGTGCGCACCACACCATTGCGCTCATGGGCTACAAGCCGTGCCATCTGCTGTACCCGGCCGCGCAGTACGCGGGGCGCCTGCAGTTGGCGATGCCGTTTGCCACCACCTATCAGGCGCCGCAACAGGCGTCGCATTTTACCAGAGACGATGTGCAGCCGCTCTCGCGCCGGCGCGACAGCCATAAGGGCTCGTATGGGTGCTTGACCATCGTGGCGGGCAGCGAGGGATATAGCGGCGCCGGCGAAATGTGCGCGCGCGCCGCGCTGCGTTCCGGCTGCGGCACGCTGGTGCTCGCTTCGCCCCGCAGCACGGTACAGATCTACCGGCAAAAGCTGACGGAGGCCATGACCCTCGCCTTGCCGGAACAACAGGGCGGATATGGCGATTGCAGCGCAGTGGCGGCACAGGCGCTTGCGCGCGCCACGGCCTGTGTGCTGGGCCCCGGCATGGGCAGCGGGGAAGGCGTGTGGCAAATGGTACAGGCCGCAATCGCCTCGGGCAAGCCCACCGTGTTGGACGCAGATGCGCTCAATACCCTTGCCGAGCGCGGGGTGCACGCGCTGCAACAGGCCAAGGGGCCCATCATCCTGACGCCGCACCCCAAGGAGTTGGCAAGGTTGATGCACACCACCGTCGAAGCGGTGCTGGACGATCCGCTCACGGCCGCGCGCACCATGGCGCGGGAGAACGGCTGCGTGTGCGTGCTCAAGATGGCCAGCACCATCATCGCCTCGCCCGAGCGGGCTGCATTTACCACGACCGGTTGCGCAGGCATGGCCAAGGGCGGCAGTGGGGACGTATTGGCCGGGTGCATCGGCGCGCTGCTCGCGCAGCACATGGAGCCGTTTTACGCGGCGTGCTTTGGCGCGTACGTGTGCGGGCTGGCCGGGCAGTTTGCCCAGCGGCACTGGGGCATGACGTCCATGCTGCCCACAGACACCATCGTGCAGTTGCCGCGCGTGTTCAAGCGCTTTGAAAAGTAAATTCCGTTGAAAAGGCCCCCGGCCGGTCGCGCGCTGCACCGGTGCCGGGGGCCTTCTTGTACATCGGGGCCATGCGCCAAATGGCCGTGGATTGCATAGGATGCAGAGGCAGGGCGCGTATAGGGGCGCGCCTGCCGTTTGCAAGGCCACAAATGATGCAACCAGCAGGTGATGTACAAATGGTGAAACGTGGACAAATCTATCTGGCCAACCTCAGCCCGGTGGTGGGCAGCGAGCAGGGCGGACTGCGCCCCGTGCTGGTCGTACAGAACAACAAGGGCAACCGATACAGCCCCACCGTCATCGTGGCGGCCATCACAGCGGCCCGGCAGAAGGCGCCGCTGCCCACCCACATTGCCGTCAGTCCCGAAATGAGCGGGCTGCACAAGCCTTCCATCGTATTGCTCGAACAGCTGCGCACGCTTGACAAATCCCGCCTGATCGCCTATATTGGCGCATTGCGCGAGGAGACGATGCAGCAGATCGATCGCGCGTTGGAAGCGAGTCTGGGCTTTCAGGAAGACGATTGACATGGTATAATATCCAAATGGGCCGCGGCGCTTATGCCCGCGGCCATTTGGTGAATGCCATGCAGCGCGCATAGGGACAGGCGTGCTTGCCCGTTCCGATGCCGGTGGGACAGGCCCGCATGCCATTTTTGATGGAAAGAGGCTATGGTCGTAGATGAAGAACACGGTCAAAAAATTGGTTGTCATTGGGGTGGGCGCCGTCATTACGGCGCTGTCCATGCGGCTGTTTCTGGTGCCCAACAAGATCGCGCCGGGCGGCGTCAGTGGCCTTGCCACGGTGATTCAGTACGTCACGGGCATCCCGGCGGGCACGTTTATGCTGTGCATCAACATCCCGCTGTTTTTGCTTGCGCTCAAGGACGAGGGCTGGAAATTTGTGCTCTATACGCTCTACGGCGTAGCGGTCATGTCGCTGGGGACCGACTACCTGCCGGTGCCGTGCGTGTCGGACAACCTGTTTTTGAGCACGATCTTTGGCGGGCTACTCATGGGCTTTGGGCTGGGGCTGATGCTGCGCGCAGGCGGCAGTTCGGGCGGTACGGCGCTCATGGCGCAGCTGGTGCACAAGTTTGTGCCGTTTATCAGCATTGCCTGGGTGATGTTTGCCATCGATTTTATCGTCGTCGCGCTCAGCGGCGTACTGTTTACGCTGGAGCTTGCGCTGTACTCTACCATTGCGCTGTTCATCGTCAGCAAGGTGGTGGACAGGGTGGTGGAAGGGTTTAACACCGCCAAGAGCATCTACATCATCTCGGAACAGCGGGATGTGATCGCAAAGCGCATTCTGCAGGACGTGGATCGCGGTTGTACGCGCATCAGCGCCACCGGCACGTTTTCGGGCCAGCAGAGGGACGTGTTGATGTGCGTGCTCAAATCCAGCCGTGAACTGGTGCAGGTCAAGGCGATCTTAAAGGAAGTCGACCCGGAGGCGTTCGTGTTCGTCTCAGAAGTGCGCGAGGTTCTGGGCGAGCTGTCTCTTATACACAT
>DXZF01000345.1 GCA_019415425.1 Bacillota bacterium
AATGTCAATACTTTATTTGATTTTTTATAACTTTTTGTGGAGGAAAGTTTCAAAAAATTTTTAAAAAAAGTTGATTTTCCTATTGACTTTATGCGCTGTATCGCTTATAATATAAATGTAATCAAGAGGGGCAACCCAAAAGAGAAAGAGGTAGCAAAAATGATCAAGGTTAAAAATGAGTATGGTGTGGAGATCGACTTTGAGGCAGCGGCAATGCTTATGGATGACGACATCCGGGAACAGCTTCACATGGAGGGATTCGATAACGAGCAGGATTTCTTCGACGCATACTGCAAGGCGCACGAAGAAGCTTTCCACGATGAGTTCGAATGTGCAAAGGAGAATCCGGTGTACTAATGTTGATATCGATTGCAGAGTATGCAAAAAAGGTGAATAAGAACCAGTCTGTAGTCCGCAAGCACTGTATGACCGGCAAATTCAAGACAGCGCAAAAGATCGGACGAAACTGGGTAATCGACAGTGAGGAAGAATACATACAGGAGCGCCGAGAGCGAAAAAAGAAAAAAAATAAGGCCCCGGAGTAATCCGGGGCCTCTGTGCATTATGCGTTATTATCGCGGTTGATGAATTGTGTGAACAGCTGGTGCATACCGGTGGATGCAAGACCACTCGCAAGGCCGCCCAGCAATACTTCTGGCGTGATCATCCAGCCATTGAGCCATGTGTTGATCAACACACCCAATACCGCCATGACAAGCGGGATGAACCGATTGACACCATCGGACGGCACCACGTGCTTGATCACATAGCCTACACACAGGCAGATACCGACCACAAGTAATACAATGTAATCATTCAGGAATTCCATAATTACCCCTCCTTTGCGCACAAAAATAACGCCTTTTGGCGTCTAAAATCCGATCTTGGCCGCCAGCAGCGCGAGGATTGCCAGCGTCGCCCAGTTGATTACCGTGTCAAGTACGGCCTCCCAACGCCTCTTTGGCTTCTCTTCGATGTGCTTCAGGCGTGCGTCTACGCTCTCCAGCCGCGCCGCAATACTCTCGATTGTGCTCGTCTGCCGGTTGACCACCTCGCGGATGCCGTCAATCTCGATGCCGTGCCGCTGCACCCTGTCCCGCAGCTCGTTGCGCTCTTCCTTCGCGTGCTGCATGCGCATCTCGCAGAAGTCGCGGTGCACATAGTTATTCGTCTCCAATTCCATCTACCACCTTGCCCGCTTGCCGCGCACATCCACGTGCGTGAACGTGCTGTATTTGCCCACACCGCCGTCCGCAAACACCTTGTCCGCAATCTTGTACACTTCGGACGCCGCCATGCCGGATACCCGGATGTCTGCCGCCGTCGCGACCATATGCTGGCTCTGCTTGGCCCCGTCCACCTTGGCGTTGTAAGCCGGGGTACGGTATCCGCTTACAATCGTGATTGGCCGATTGCCCACTTCCTTGCGCAGCACTTCCAGCTTGTCCATCAGCCGTTGCAGGTTGACATAGTACTGCTGGGGCACTTCCGTGCCGTCCTTGCAGCGCCACTCGCTGACCTTGAAGTGCTCCGTTTTGGGTTCAGCGGCGGGCGTCGGCTTCTTCCCGGCATCCAGCGCTGCCCACGTGTCTTTGCCGCAAATCCCGTCCACAGACAGGCCCACACCCGCCTGATATGCCTCGACAGCTGCCACCGTCTTATCCCCGTACTTGCCGTCGATTGCCCCGCAATCGCAGCCCGCTGCCGTCAACAACTGCTGGCACTCTGTCACATCAGTGCCCTGCATCAGGGGGCTGGTTTTGCGCAGTGTGCGCCGATTTGTCTGTAGCGCTGCCCACGTGTTTTTCCCGCAAATTCCGTCCACGACCAACCCTTTGGCCTGCTGGAACGCTTTGCAAGCCGCGACACACTTGTCGCCGTACCGTCCGTCGATTGCGCCGCAGTCATACCCCGCATCCGTAACAAGCTGCTGGTAGATCGTTACGTCTTGCCCACGCATCAGTGGGCTGGTCTTCTTGAGTGTTTGCATTGTAATACCTCCAATAATTATGCTGGGTCAATTGAATAGACGAAGCTGCCGTAGAGATAACGATTGCGCGACGTATCGGTAAGGGAGCTCCAATCGCTGAAATACAATGAATTGAACCCTTGCTTGTACATCTGCATAGTCGTCCATCCCGATTGTACATATGTGATAATTGGTCCAGTATATCCGGTAGTAAGGACAACTCCCCCATAATTCCCGATGGAGGGAAAATCTGGAAGAGAAGATATGCCACCAATGCGCACGGTATTGTCGGCATAACTGCTCAAATCTGTTCCCTGTATCTGTAACTGAAATATCACATATACAAGACTTCCGACCCTTGTCCATCTACCAATGTTGCGTACATATGATAGGGATGGTATCTCTTCTTCGCCTGCGCACAAAGTCGGCGTCCACATCCCTGTCTGTATCAATGGCGTTCCATCTTGCATCTCTATCTCTTGATCTGTATAGATTCTCCATACCGCCGATTGTTGTGCACTGGTCAACCCGCTTACCGCTGTCTCTGTCACCTGATATGTAGCAAGCGGAATCTCGTACACGTCGCCGCCGGCATTCAGGTCTTCTTGCACAAGGTCGGGCAGCGTCTCCGCCACCTGCGTTACAATCGATATGGGGGACTGTATGTTGGATAGATCAATGCGAACCAAGACACGCCCCTGCATGGTGCCGGATGTGCTCAATTGCGCGAGAACGCTCTCGTCCCCCGAGATTGTGAAGAAGCGTCCGCACGCAACGCCCCGACCGTCCGCGATGTTGAGTTGATTATTGCCCGTCAGTGTCACGGTGCATCCAGAGATGATGCCGCTGCCCGTGTACAGCTCGCTATACAGCAGCGCATCGTCCAGTGATGTGACCACACCCCCATTGACTTGCTTGAGCTTGATCATCTTGTCGATCTCCTTTCAATCAATAATTGCTTCGTGAGGTCGGCGCGCGCGTAACCGAACGTGAGCGTCTTGGCCATCCCGCCAAATTGCACCGCCGTCAGAACCGTATCGTATGTCACGCCGCGGAAGATCACGCGTACGGGCTTGCCTATGCTCTCCCGTCCAATGGTGACCAACTTGTCATCCGCCCGCACGGTAATCTCGATCTCGTGCTGCTCCGCGCGCGGTTGCAATACCTCACGCGCAGCGGCGATGATCTGTTCCGTCGTGATCACCTTGCCCGCATCGAACGTACCTATATCTGTTATGGTCTGTATAATTGGCAATTGTGCGTTGCTCGTCGACTGCGTCAGCTCCCCGGTTGTCTTGTCCGTATAGACGGTCGGGAAGGAGGTCTGCGAGTCGCCCGTCTCGCTGTCACGTGTCGTATAGATCACCACGCATGTGTTGTAAGCTTCCCCCGCTGCGGTAAGCATTGCGGTCTTGGCCAACACGTTCTGCGCGTCACACTCTACGACGACAGTCTGCCCGCGCGGCGGCAGGTCTTCGGCCTCTGTGATGCTGATCTTGACAGATTGCTTTCCCGGGTCGAACGACACCCGCGTGACTGCACCCGTGTTGTACATCAGATCGCGTGCTACATCAAGCAAGTTGTACGAATTGCCCTTGAAGATGTTAAGTAGCTGCGTATCCGTAGTCACAACCCACGACGCCGTGACATCCGTCTCGATCGCCGGGAATGATGCGGGCACACCCCCGTACATGACACGGAACTCTTCTGCAATCAGCCCCGGGATGCTCACGATATACGGATTCTCGTTCGGATCCGGGTATGCGTTGACGTAGAAGTTGAATACATCGCGGTCAAGTAACGAGGTCATGGGCTTGATCAGAATCGTTGTGGTCTGCGCTCCTTCCTGCACGTCATAGACCACGCCTTGCATGATCTCTTGCCCGTCCGCGTCCAACACGCGCGCAAAATTGTACATCTCCGCCCCAATAATCCGATCTGCGCAGACAAGCTCCGAAGTCTCCATCGTCAAGCAATCGTCAATGATCGTCGGCGATGCAATGGTTGTCACACCGATGCACGTCAGCGTGGGAGCGTCGAATAGTTCGAGCCTATACGGTTCTCGCAATCTCTCTCACCTCCACATACGCGTTAATGTCCTCTTGTCCGCTTCCGCTGAACCGGATGGTCGATTCACCCGGGGGAAGATAGAGGAACCTACCGGTCGAGAAATCGCTGAGCTGGTACACACTTCGCACCAGTGTGTTATTCGTTGTGTACTCGCCGATCTCCATGTTCTGCGGGTTGCTGTCAACCACAAGCTTCTGCCCTTCTGGAATGTCTACATTGACCTCGCCCGTCGCGATCACTTCGCCGTTGTGTGTAAGCGACCATTGCGGGGCGCTGCATGGCCCCATGATATGCAGCCGGCAGGGCGCATACATGTTGCTGCTATTCTGCACGATGCACGCTGCAACCTCCGTGTCGGCATAGGTGTACGGGTATGCATAGTCATATACCTTGCCCGCCCCCGAATCAACCTGCGCCTGCTCAAACGTCTGTGTCCTGTACCACTGGCCGGACGGGGCGAAGTTGACGGGGCAGATCAGGCGGCCCGATGAACCGATCTCGGACTTGCCAATGCTCTGCATGGTCACATCCTTGTAATACCACGTAGTCCCTTGCGGCTTGTATCCCAGCGTCATGTCGTCTGTCACGTATGCGACGAACTCGCTGTACTGCTCGTACCCGGCGAATACCATTTCGCCCGCAATGACCGTCTGTGTCTCATCGCTTGCGATTGGCACGAATGCGCTCCCCGCTACGATGTATTCGTTGTACACGGTGTATCCGAGCCCGTCAGGGAGGTGGAAGAACGCATCCTTGCGCATCAGGTCGAATTCGACGCCCCGTGCGTTGATCAATTTGAACTGCCGCATCTGACACCTCCTATCTGTACGCCATTCCGAGACGGCGGTTCACGTCGCGCGCAATCCTTTCGCCGTCGCGCGCGGTATATTGCCCGTAGACATTGACCGTCACATTTGCGGTATTGCCGACCGACGCGCCATTGCCGTATGTCGGCCCAAGCGGCGTGACCGTTGCACGTCCTCCCGATACCGTGAGCAATTCCGGCCCGACCTCGCCCACAATCGCCGCTCCGCCATTGGCGACCGTTCCGCCGCGTGCCAACATGGGCAGCCCCGCGAAGGGCCGCTGCCCGAGAAAGGTAACACTGCGAAGTTTTTCGAATGTGTTATTCAGTGCGTTTTTTACACTGCTCTCAAGCGAGGAGGTATTGATCGTCAAGTTGCTGAACGAACCTTCCATTGCCCTTTTCATCTCGTCCACGTCATCCGTTACATTTTCCTTCGTCTCGTCCGTGGATTTGGTCAGATCTCCCATTACCGATTCATAATCGCTTCCAAGCTGCTTGGTTTTGTCGGCAAGGCTCTGTTCGTTTGCCCGCAACTGGTCGATCTGTCCGGCCAGCTTCAAGACGGCGACGCCAGCATTTTCTCCTTCTTTGATCAAACCCTCTTGCAATGCGATCTGATATCGTTCGGATTCGCTGATGCTTTGGTCTGTCAACTGGTTGTAGAGATTCTGGCTCTGGTTCAATTGGTCTTGTGTGTGCTTGAGTTCGAGCTGCGTTCTGTTCAGCTCTGTATTGATCTGGATTGAGAGCTGCCTTTTCCCCGCCACCTCGATTTCTTTTTGCATATTCTCGGTATATTCC
>DXZF01000346.1 GCA_019415425.1 Bacillota bacterium
TTGATAGGCCAGGTGTGGAAGTGCGGTAACGCATGCAGCTGACTGGTACTAATAGGCCGAGGGCTTGATCAAGACAGGCAAGCACAATTGGGTTTGCGGATGCGTGAAGGCTGTACGACTGATTCTCTCTGTGTGGTTGTAGAGGTATTCCCCATGGACCTTGCAAACATGTTTCCAAATTTCCGGTGGCAATGGCAAAGAGGCCACACCTGTTCCCATTCCGAACACAGCAGTTAAGCTCTTTCGCGTCGACAATACTTGGCTGGCGACGGCCCGGGAAGATAGATCGCTGCCGGATTCCATATTCCTCCATAGCTCAGCTGGTAGAGCGTTCGGCTGTTAACCGAAATGTCGCAGGTTCAAGCCCTGCTGGAGGAGCCAGTATATAGCGCCCATCTTTGGATGGGCGTTTTTTTGTTATGTCGAGATCGGCCGCATTGCACAACAGCCGTAGAAGTGGCGGAATATCCATGCTTTGCCATCACAAAAGGGGACCTTTTGGGAATGCGTAGAAAGAAACCGTAAAACGAAACCGCATATTTTGGGAGCGCTGGCGTTGGTGTTTCCATTAGCGGTCCGCTGTATTGCCCCAGAGCCTTTGCAACAGGCCAGTTCTGTTGCTACACCGGTGCAGGGGGGACGACACGTGGAAACAGCTGTACGCACAATTGTTTGAGACGCTGTGCAGCGCAGCGGATATGTCGGTGCGTCCATGCAGATTTATTGGTTGGAGGTAATCGATCTACTCATGCCGGAGGGTTTCGCGCACGAATGACCTTGCTGGAGAGAATGTTTTGTCCCGTGTGCCGTCTCTTTTGAGGCCGTACAGAAGTCGGTTCTGAATATGACCGAGTGGAAAAGCAAACGGATGTGCTTGCAGTGCGGAATGGCAGAATTGCCTCGCTCAGCCATGGCCTTTTGCGCAATCAAGACATGGCCGGATGCCACTCAAATGGTGCGTGCGTCGTGTTCGGCGGTACGGGCGGCTCCTACATTGAAATGGGAAGATGCGATTGGCTTTTCTATGCGCCTGACCGGCACAGGCGCTGGCGAACGGTGTGAATTTGCCGCGCTCATCCTGTGGGCCGCTTTTTCGGCGCTGTGCGGCTCCCTCCCCGAATAGGACGAGGACGTAGGGACCGCGCTATCCCTTTTATACTATTAGCAAAGTGGAAAGGGGAGCGTGTGAGCAGGCTATCGAGGCATTTTGGAATACAGTGGAAGCGGGAAGTAAGGGCCCTGTTTGCGAGGGTGGATGCCTGCCTGGCGTAGCCGATATAGGAAGCCATCGATGCGTAACACACCGTGATGGGAAAACGTGTGCTCCGTTCATTTTCATCGGGCTTTCATTGCAGTGCGGCGACATTGCATGCGATGAATGGCCTTATGCTGTGCATTCAGCTCATTGGGTCTGGACGCTGGCCGCCCGTACGGCCTGCATGGGCAGGGAAATGTTGCTTGGGAGACGGGATGCGCCATACGCCATCGCTGCATCCCCAAAGGCGTTGCCATCCCGGGACGATAAGGCCGCCCGCGTAGACAGAAGCGCGTGGAGGCGCCGGACGCGACTGCCATACGGCGGCGCGACAGAGCGCCCGCTGCCGGATAACGGCAAATCGCGAGCCGGCAGGGGCGCACCTTTTGCGATGACGAGCAGCGTCAAGGGCACTGCATGCTGTGCCGCCCCCAAGCGAAGGCATCGGGAAAATGCCGTGCAG
>DXZF01000347.1 GCA_019415425.1 Bacillota bacterium
CGGCAGCTTTTCGGCAAATTCGTCCACATTGGCCAGCCGGGCCGCCGCCAGCACCTGCGCGTCGGTCGCGTTGGGATCGCCGATGCGTATGTTTTCCAAGATCGTGTTGTCAAACAGCGTCACATCCTGAAACACGATCGAAAACAGCGACAGCAGCGCCTCCGGGTCGATCTTCGAGATGTCCATGCCGCCCACGGTGATCTTGCCGCGGCTCACATCCCAGAACCGGGCCGCCAGGCGGGAAACCGTCGTCTTGCCGCCGCCGGACGGCCCCACCAGGGCCGTCACCTCGCCCTGCCTGGCGGTGAAGGAGACGTCCTTCAGCACGGTTTCGCCGGTGTTGTAGGCAAAGCCCACATGGTCAAAGACGATGTCGTAGCCGCTGTTGGAAAGCCGATTGTCACCCTGTTGGATGGGGTGTTGAAGGATTTCGTTCATGCGGGCGATGTTGGTGCGCGTGCTGATCACCGCCGCCAGATTCTGCAGCGCGCCCTGCAGGGGGTCGTACAGGCGCGACACCACCAGCAGGAACAGGAAGAAGGTCAGGACGTCCAGCGTGCCGCGTAGCAGCAGAACCGAGCCCACCAGCGCAACCGTGGCAATGCCCAGCTTGAGCACCAGCGATGCGGAGACCACAAAGGCCGCGATGCCAAATTCGTTGCGCATGGAGCGGCGCTCCACCGCGCGAATCTTCCCTTCCAGCCCCTTCAAATAGGCCTGCTCGGCATTGTTGGCCTTCAGGTCCCGCACGGTTTCGATGCACTCCTGAATCCCATCCGCACAGGCCATCTTCACATCCATGGCCTTCTGGTTGAGCTTCTCCTGCACCTTTGCAGAGAAGCCCACAATCGCAAAGGCAACCGGCAGGACCCACAGCGCCGCCAGCGCCATGCGCCAGTCAAGCGCCAACAGGCCGATGGATACCAGCACGGTGGAGAGGATGGAGCCGGCCAGTTCTGGAATAAAGTGCGAAAAGCTCTGTTCCAAAAAGGTGCAGTCGGCCATGATCGTACTGGTGAGGTCGGCCAGGTCCTTGTTGCCGAAAAAGGACAGCGGAATCTTGCGCAGCCGTTCGGCCAGCGTGATGCGCCGCACGCCGCTCTCGGTATACGTGGCGAAGTAGGTGGCGTTGTACTGCAGGTAGGTGGTAAACAGAATCAACCCGATGCACACGACACTGCCGATGGCATAGAAGGCGATTTTTTCGCCGGGCACGCCGCCGTGCATCAGGTCGCCCACCAACGCGTACAGCAGCCCCACCGGGAACATGAAGGAAAGATTTTGCAGGACACAGGCCAGGCAGCCCTTGATCAGGTCTTTGGCTCCCTGTTCAGAGAGCGCATATCGCTTTTGCAGCCATGGAATCATCTCGTCATACCTCCTTTGCGACTTTCCACACGACGGACGTCTGGTAGTTCTGCCACATGCGGCGAAAGACGCCGTCTTTGGCCATCAGTTCGGCGCTGGTGCCGCGCTGCACAATCCGTCCGTCCTCTACGACATAGATCGTATCCACCCCCACCACGGTGGACAGCCGATGGGCGATCATGATGACCGTCTTGCCCTCGGACAGCTTGGAGAAGGCGGCCTGTACGCGGGTTTCGTTGTCCGGGTCGGCAAAGGCCGTGGCTTCGTCCAAGATGATGATGGGCGCGTTTTTGAGCATGGCGCGGGCGATGGCAATGCGCTGCTGCTCCCCGCCAGAGAGGTAAACGCCCTTTGTGCCGATGACGGTGTCCACCCCCTGGGGCAGTTTTTGGAGGATGTCATCGCACTGCGCGTGGTGCAGCGCGGCCAGTACCTCCTCCCGGCTGGCATTCGGCCTGCCCATGCGCACATTTTCCAGAATCGAGGCCTTGATCAGATGGCTGTTCTGGAACACGAAGGAAACCGTGTTCATCAGCTCCTCCTTGCAGATGTCTTTGACGTCCACCCCGCCGATCTTCACGGCCCCGCGCTGCGGGTCGAAGAAGCGCGAGATCAGGTTGGCGAGCGTGGTCTTGCCGCCGCCGGACGGCCCCACGAACGCGACGGTCTGCCCCTGCGGGATGGTAAGGGAAATCCCTTTGAGGGCCTCGGTCTTTCCGTCATAGCTGAAGTGCACGTCCTGCAATTCGATCGAAGCATCCTGCGGGTGCCTGGGGTGCTTGGCCTCCGCCAGCGGCGCGAGGTTCAGAACGCTGTCGATGCGCTGCAGCGCATCGTCTACGATCATGGCGTTTTCGCTCTGGAACATGATGCGCGTCAGCGTAACGGAAATGATCGGCGTGAGGATGATGTAGAACATCAGGTCCAGCAGGAAGGCGTCCGTTACGCCGTGCTGCGTAAACAATAGCGCCCCGGCGATCAGCATGGCAAAGACGCCGTTGATGGCCGCAGTGTAAAACATCATGGGCGCCCGAAGCTGCTTGGTGTAGGCGATCACCCACACCCTGTACCGGTCGATGGCGTCCTTGAAGGTTTTGAAGGAGAAGATCGTCTGTCCAAAGGTCTTGACCACCGGAATGCCGCGCACGTACTCCACCGCCTCGTTGGACATGTCGTCCAGCGCGTTCTGGTACTCTTTCATCTTCTCCTGCATCCGCTGCCCGGTCATGGCCATCATGATCAGAAAGCCCAGCACGACCGGGACAAGGCTCAACAGCCCCAGCCGCCAGTCGAACGCCAGCAGCAGGACCAGCAGGCCGCAGGGTGTGGCGATCGCGTTGGCCCGGTCCGGGAGCTGATGGGCCAGGTAGGTTTCGGTGGCGGCGCTGGATTCATTGACGATTTTGCGCAGCTTGCCGCTGCCAAAGCGCTCTGCAAACCCGAGCGGAAGCTTGACGATGTGCGCCATGGCCTGCAGGCGCAGATTGGTGGCGATGCGGAACGCGCCCTTATGGGAGCACATCAGTCCCGCGATGTAGACCAGTACCGCGACGACGGCAGACAGCACCGCCATCCAGCCGTAGGCGGTCAGATTTTGCGCCTGGCCGAAGTCCGGCGCGACCGCCAGCACCTGCTGGATGATCTTCCAGATGAAGTAGAACGGCACCAGGGCCAATAGGGCGCTGGCGGCTGAAAGCACCCACGAGGCGTAGAGCAGGTACTTGTGATTGCCTGCCACCTGCAGCAGGCGTGACAGATTGGACGGTTTCTTCAAAAGGGATTCCTCCTTTTCCGTTGCTTGGCGATACGGCGAACGCGGGTGCGTTCCGCCCGTATCCCGCATAAGTTAGTAATAACTAACCATAGGGCGAAAATTACAGGGCTTCACTGCCCCATAATTTTCATCCACCCGGCCGTATAAAAGGCGCGCATTTCCGCCACATACGCCTCTGCGTCCTGCAGTGGCATCTGGTGGATCACCAGTTCAAAGAAGGTATGAAACATACCGGTAATCAAAATGTGTTCCAACGTCGGGTCGATATGCAAAGACGGCCGGCCCAATTCCTCCAGAACCCGGAGGTAGGCATGGGTGCCCTCTTCCTCGATCCGCACCATTTCATCGATCAGGTTGGAAAATCTGGTTCCCTCCGAACAGCACAGGATGAGCTTGCATTCCTCCAGATGTGCATAGGCATAGTGCAGCATGTCGAACATACAGAGCCCGGAGATATCGTGCAGCGCTTCCGGCTGCTGCGCGTGCGGCAGCGCGGCAAATTCCTGCTGCGCCTGCTGGAACCGCGCAAGGAGGAAGGCGTAATGTTCCCCCACCAGCGCGCCGAACAGCTCCTCTTTCCCCTTGTAGTAGCCATAAAATGCCCCGGTGGTCATTCCCACCGATCTGACAATGTTGCGCAGGGACGCGTCCCTGTAGCCCTTTGCCAAAAACTCCGCCTTTGCCGCCTGATGGATGCGTTCCAACGTCGTCGCGGGCGCTTCGATTCCACACCCCTCCTTTATAACAGTGTTATATATCGCTGTTACACAGTGTACCCCTCAAAGAGGAGCCTGTCAAGAGAAAGGCGGCAAAATTTCACAAGCCGGCACGCAATTGGGGGCGGGTGCGCGTCTGCCATTGCCCGGCCAAATATCCGCTAAATGCCGCATCGCAAAAGGTATATGCGATGGACGCACAAAAAAGGCGCGGTGCAAATCTGCACCGCGCCTTCTCCTCGCGCGTTCTACGAACATGGATGCGCTTTTTACCATGCTTCCGGTTGCCTTCCTGCCCTGCGCTCGCCCTGGGGCGCTGCAAAAGCCGTCCCCGCGTGCGCCGCGCAGGGCGCGAATCGCAAAAAAGGGAGTTACGACAGCGCCTCGTGCGCCTTTTTGAGCTCCTCGATGATCGGGATGGCCTGCGGGCACTGCGCCTCGCATGCGCCGCACTCCACGCACAGGCTGGCGTCCGCGTGCTTGACGTCGCGGATGCGCGCGTACTTGCCCTTGGGCGCTTCAAAGCTGCCGTACATGGTGCCGTCGTTGTACGCGGCAAAGATGCCGGGAATGTCCACGCCCTGCGGGCACGGCATACAGTAGCGGCAGCCGGTGCACGGCACCGCGATGAGCGACTTGTACGCCTCGCGCGCCTTGACGATCAATTCCTGCTCCGCCTCGTCCATGCAGCCCGCGACGGGGTTTTCAAAGATGCGCAGGTTGTCCTTGAGCTGCTCCATGGAGCTGACGCCGCTGAGGATCGTGGTCACTTCCGGGAAGTTGTACATGTAGCGGAACGCCCATTCCACGCCGCTGCGCTTTGTGGGGAACGCATCGTACAGCTTTTGCACCGGCTCGGGCGGCACGGCCAGCCCGCCGCCGCGCAGCGGCTCCATGATGCACACCGCCACGCCCTTTTCGTGCGCGTAGCGCATGCCTTCCAGCGTCGCCTGCTGGTCGTGGTCCAGGATGTTCATCTGGATATTGCACATCGCCCACGGGTAGAAGTCGATGATCTGCTTGAAGGTCTCAAAGTCGTCGTGGAACGACATGCCGATCGCCGCGATCTTGCCCTGCGCCTTGGCCTTCTCCATCATCTGGACCATGCCGACCTTTTGGATGTGCGCAAACTTTTCCTTGTTGAGCGAGTGGATGAGCAGCACGTCGATGCAGTCGGTCTGCAGTTTTTTCAGCTGTACATCCAGAATATCGAAGAAGTCCTTTTCGCAGTTGACCATCTGCGGCGGGATCTTGGTGGCAATCTTCACCTTTTCCCGGTAGCCGCCCGCGAGCGCCTCGCCCAGGATGGCGTCGCACTCCTGGTCCAGGTACACGTGCGCGCTGTCAAAGTAATTCACGCCGTGCTCCACAGCGTAGCGGATCATGCGGATGCCCTCTTCGCGGTCCACCACCATGTTCCCGTCTGCATCCGGCTTTTTGGGCAGGCGCATACAGCCCATGCCAAACACCGAGACCTCATAGCCCTGCGTTCCATACGGACGATACAACATATCGATTCCCCCTCTGTCATTTGTGACGCATTTGTGCCCTTACCCTATGGCCGGCCTCTGGGCCCGCACATCAAAGAGGGCGCGCTACGCCCCCTTGAGATGCATGAAGATCGAATCAAAATACAAAATATAGATGATTTCTTGGTTAATTATACCATAAATTGAATTTTTTTGCAAACGCCTATGCCTGTTCCTTCTGCCGTTCCATCAGCGTGCGGTACGAGAGATAGAGCATATCCAGCGCGCATTGCAGCGCCAGGATGCTGGTGGATTCGGAGTTGACCTGCTCCGGCATGCCGGGCAGCAGGATGCACGAGGAGTCGGGCGCATAGACCTGCAGCTCCGGCGTGCTGGTGATGAAGATCTTCTTGCAGCGCGTCTTGAGCAGCGTGCTGGTCTGCTTGACCAGGTTGAGGTTGCTGCTCAAAAGCCGTTTGACCGGGAACAGGTAGATGAGCAGCGCGTCTTCGGGCAACGGGTCGAGATCCTCGCGCGTCTGGTCGATGCCCTTTTGGTACGTGACCGTCTTGCCGGAGAGGAACATCTTCATCTGGAAGTCCAAGATGGCGGGCTGCACGGCGTCAGGGCCCATGATGATGCGGGAGCTGGCGTCCAGCAGGTCCTGCCCGGCGCGGCGGAACTGGTCGACATCCACGCGCGAGCGGAACGAGCGCAGCGTGAGCACCGCGCTGTCGATGACGCTGGGCACCGAAACCTTGAGCGGCATGCGCACCTCTTCGAGCTGGCGCTTTTCGTTTTCCTCGATGTTGTCCATCTCCAGCTGCACTGCCTTGCGGAACACCGTGTAGTTGGAATAACCCAAACGCGTACAGAATCTGCTCAGCGTGGCCGGCGAAGTCAGGCACTTTTTGGCTGCGCTCTCGATGCGCAGGCGCGGAATCTCCCGCAGGCACTGTAACAGATTATATGCAATGTGATACTCCGGTGCGTGCTTGTCGGTGCTGTTGATCAGCATCAACAGGCGTGCGACTAAATCGAACATCTCGCTCCCCCATCCTTTTGCCTTTGTTGCTGTTCCTGATTCAATTTGATTTTACCGAAAATGCCGCTATTTGTCTATGTATACGTAAAACAAAAGTGGGGAATTCCCCACTTTTGTCATACAAAAAATGTATCAGAAGAGAATACAGATCAGGTTGTTGCGCCCCTCGTTGATGATGCGCTGCAACGTCATCTGCATCTTGGCCTGCGCCTCTTCGGGCATGCGGGTGAGCTTGTTGTTCAGCCCTTCCTTGACCAGCTCGTGCAGCGACTTGCCAAAGATATTGGTCTGCCAGATGGCCGTGGGATCGCCCTCAAACTCGCGCAGCAGGTACTGCAGCAGCTCTTCGCTCTGCTTTTCCGAACCCACGATGGGCGAGACCTCCGTCTCGATATCCACGCGAATCAGGTGCAGGCTGGGCGCGCTGGCCTTCAGGCGCACGCCGTAGCGGCCGCCCTGGCGCACGATCTCGGGCTCCTCCAGCTTGAGTTCGTCCATCGAGGGCTGCACCACGCCGTAGCCCTGTTCGCGCACGCTCGCAAGCGCCTCCTTGACGCGGTCGTACGCCTTCTTTGCCTCCACCAGCTCCTTGATGATGGAGACGAGGTGGTAGTCGCTCTCGATGGGGTAGCCGCACTCGTCGCCCAGGATCTGGTAGAACAGCTCCTTTCTGGGTTCGGCGATCAGCTCCACCACGCCCTCGCCCATGCGCACCTCGCCCACGCGCGGCGTCTGCAGGTACTCGCACGCGCTCAGCCCCTCTTCCAGCTGGGCGTAGTCGCGCAGGCGCGTCATCTCCTCGGTGGCCTCGCGCAGGTGGTCGCACACGCTCATGAGCAGCCAGTGGTCGTCCGAGAGCGCCAACACCCACTCCGGCAGTTCCACGCGGATCTCCCTGATGGGGAACTGCAGCAGGATATCCGAGAACAGCTGCTGCATTTGCTGGAGCTGCATGTTGGCCACGTCGATCAACAGCACCGGCACGCCGTACTTCTGCTGCATCGCCTCTTTGAGCGCAAGCGTGTCGGGGTCGCTGGGCGTCTTGCTGTTGAGCACCACCACAAACGGCTTGCCCAGCGCCTGCAGTTCCTCGATCACGCGCTCCTCGCTCTTGACATAGGAGGTGCGGGGGATCTCGGTGATGCTGCCGTCGGTGGTGACCACGATGCCGATCGTGCTGTGCTCGGTGATGACGCGTTTGGTGCCGATCTCGGCCGCCTCGGCAAAGGGGATGTCGTAGTCGTACCACGGCGTGCGCACCATGCGCGGCCCGTCTTCGTCCATTTGCCCCGTGGCGCCGTCCACCAGATACCCCACGCAGTCCACCAGGCGCACGCGCACGCTGCCGCCCTCGTGCAGGTCGATCTCCACCGCCTCGTTGGGCACAAAGTTGGGCTGTGTGGTCATGATGGCGCGCCCGGCGCCGCTCTGGGGCAACTCGTCGTTGATGCGTTCGCGCTTATAGGGGTTCTCCACCACCGGCAGCACCATCAGGTCGATGAACTTTTTGATGAACGTGCTCTTTCCCGTGCGGCAGGGGCCTACGACGCCCACGTAGATGTCCCCCTGCGTACGCTGTGCAATATCCCGATACAGGTCGGTCCGTTCCATGTATGCTTGCCTCCCGCCTACAGATTGCATTTGCCCGGGGCCGCCCGCGCAGTGCGCACGCGATCCACTTACAAGAACATATGCGCGCCATGCGTAGGTTAGACCATCGCGGCGTTGCAGCCGCAAGGGCATGCGGCAACCGGATGGGCGGGCTGCCCATGTGCCCGTGTGCCGCCTACGCCCCCGGGCGCGAGCCCCCCTGCTGCGCGGGCGGTTGCGGGCCGGAGGACGGCGCCAGCGGTTTCTCGGCCGCCTCGCGCATGCGGAAGTAGAGCAGCAGGCCCGCCGTTGTGATCAGCGCGCCGACGATGGTGCCCCAGGTGGGTACCTCGCCCAGCAGCAGGTATGCGATTGCACCGGAAATATACGTCAGCAGCAGCCCCATGAGCGAGACGGTGGCGGCCGGCAGATGCTTGAGCGCCCAGACGTTGGCCGCTTGCCGCAGCAGCGTACACGCAATGCTCACCACCGCCACGATCGCAAACGCGGGCAGCGGATACGGCCCAAACGGCGTGCCTGTGCCCACGCACAGAAGGCCCATGAGCACGGCGCCAAAGGTGAACGACATGCACAGCAGCGTCCACAGCGAGAATTTGGCGCGCAGATGCCGGTTGCACACCGTGCACATCGCGTTGAGCACGCTGCAAAAGACGGTGATGACCATGCCCAGCGGGTGGTTGGCGGCGTCGGTCATACCGCTCAGCGCCGTGACGGTGACCCCCATCAGGCAGATCGAGACGCCCCACAGCGCGCGCAGCGGCGTCTTTTCACGCAAAAACAGGTATGCGGCAAGGATGACCCATACCGGCCCCAGGTTGGTGATCGCGCTCATGATAAAGACGGGCGAGTAGTGCAGCGCCACCGTCCAGAAGAAGCTGTCCAGCGCCAGCATGCATCCGTTGGCGATCATCAGCAGCGCGTCCTGCCGGCCCACGCCGCCCAGCTCGCGGCGGTACGTCCCGTTGCACAGGATGAACGGCCACAGCGCCACGGCGCCGATCAAGAAGCGGTAAAAGGCCGTGGCATAGGAGCCCATGCCGTACCCGGCCAGCAGCTTGAGCAGCGGCGAGGTAAAGCCGGCCAGAATCAGTCCGATGAAAATGACCAGATATGCGATGGTTCTGTTGGTATCGGTGTGTTGCAAAACCCGTTTTCCTCCCTTTTTCCTGGGGTTATACCTCCATCCTAAAGGTTGCAAATACTGCAAGGTCAAGCCCTTGCCGCAACGCCTTTTGCGGCCATCCTCTACCGCTGCGCGGCATTTTGTCGTATCATGGAATCGAGCACTCCAATGCATCCGGGAGGTGGTTGCCTTGAAAAAATGCGTGCCGATTCGCACGGCGGCCAAGATGCTGGGCGTCAGCCCCAGCGCGCTGCGGTTTTACGAGCGCAAGGGGTTCATCGCCTCCGGCCGCGACGCGCAGAGCGGGTATCGGTATTACCGGCGGCCCAACTTTACGCACATCATCCGCGCGCGGTTTCTGCAGTCGCTGGGCTTCACGCTCGGCCAGGCGTCCGACAGCCTGCTCGAGGGCTGGGATGTGCGCACGTGGCAGGATGCCCTGCGGCAGCAGCAGGACGACATCGCCCTGCAACAGCAGAAGCTGGCAAAGGCGCAGGCGCTGTTAGCGGAGCAACAGGCGTTTTTGGACGGGTTGCCGGCGCGGGTGGGCGCATATCGCATGGTGCAGAGCGAGCCGATGTACTGGTTCTGCCACAGCGACGAGCAGGAACAGATGGCCGAGGACCCGCGCGATCTGCAACAGGTGTCCGTGTGGATGGACCGGTTTCCCCTGGTCCGCTACGTGCTGCGCGTAAACCGGGCGCAGCTATCGCACGTGGAGGACGACCCGCAGCTGTTTACGTGGGGGTTCGGCGTCAGCGCGCAGGACTTCCCCCTGTGCCGCTTTGACCCGTCCGACGCATATGTGACGCTGCCGGCGCAGACCTGCGTGTACACGGTCGTGCGCCTGCCGCTGCAATCCGGCGTTTCGGCCGATACGCGGCTAATGCGCGGGGCGATGGCGTACATCCGCGCGCAGGGCCTGCAGGTGGCGGGCGACGCCTGGGGGCGGTATCGCTGTGCGCTGCAGGAGCCGGATGCCGTCTATAAATATTACGAAGTATATATCCCCGTACAGCGCTGACGGGCAAGCACGCCATCCGCCCACGGGTTCCCCTTCCCCGGCTGCAACAAAAGAGCGCCGGGGAGTTCCCCGGCGCACAGGCGTCGTATGGCGTTCAGCGCCCCAGCTTGTTTTCGGTGCCGCTCAAAAGGCGGTCGATGTTGGAGCGGTGACGGAGGAAGATCAAAAGCGTGAGCAGCGTGACAAATAGGAACAGCGTGGTGTTGGACGCATACCCCACCAGCGTCACCACCCACAAAAAGACGATGGACACCAGCGAGGCCAGCGAAAAGTAGCGCGAGGTGAACAGCACCAGGGCAAACAGCGCGCACGCGCCCAGCGTCCACCACGGCAGGATGGCCAGCATCACGCCCATGGTGGTGGCCACGCCCTTGCCGCCCTTGAACTTCAAAAACACCGGCCAGTTGTGGCCGATCACCGCGGCCAGGCCGCCGTAGTACAGGCCGTTTGGCCCCAGCAGCAGCGAGCCGAACCACGCGCCCAAAAAGCCCTTGAGCATGTCGCCAATGAGCACCAGCACGCCGTATTTGTAGCCGTACGTGCGCGTCATATTGGACGTGCCCGGGTTGCCGCTGCCGTGCCGGCGGATGTCGTCCCGAAAGCACAGTTTGGAAATCAACACCGAAGTGGGGATCGCCCCCAACACATATCCCTGCAACAGGGCCCACACGTAATTCACGAAGCAATATCCCCCTCTATTCGTCCCGCTTTCTGGCAATCAGGCGAATCGGCGTGCCCGCAAAGCCAAAGGTCTGCCGCAGCTGGTTTTCCAGGTACCTGCGGTAGGAGAAGTGCAACAGCTCGGGTTCGTTGACGAAGAACACAAACGTCGGCGGCTTGACCGACACCTGCGTCGCGTACAGGATCTTGAGCCGGCGGCCCCTGTCGGTCGGCGGCTCCACCGCGGCGGTGGCATGGTTGACCACCTCGTTGAGCACGCCGGTCGGGATGCGGCGGATGCTCTGCGCATACACCGACTGCACCACTTCAAAGATACGCGACACGCGCTGTCCTGTCAACGCGGAAATGAACAGCACCGGCACGTAGTCCATAAAGGCGAGGTCGCGCAGCACGTCCTGCTTGAAGCGGTTCATGGTGTAGGTGTCCTTTTCGATCAGGTCCCACTTGTTGACGAGCACCGCGCAGGCCTTGCCCTGCTCGTGCGCGTAGCCGGCGATCTTGGCGTCCTGCTCCGTCATGCCCATCGAGGCGTCGATGACGATGAGCACCACGTCGGCCCGGCGCACGGCGCCCAATGCGCGGATGACGCCGTAGCGCTCCACGCTCTCGTCCTCCACGCTCTTGCGCCTGCGCATGCCGGCGGTATCGATGAACACGTACGTTTCGCCATCGCGCTCAAAGGGGGTGTCGATGGCGTCGCGCGTGGTGCCGGGCAGGTTTTCGACGATCACGCGGTTTTCGCCCAACAGCCGGTTGACCAGCGAGCTCTTGCCCACATTGGGCTTGCCGACCACCGCAATGTGCAGGCCGGCCTGCTCGTCCTCCGCCTCGTCCTGATTTTCGGGCAGATGCGCCACGATGGCGTCCAGCACGTCGTTGATGCCAAGGCCCAGCGTGGCCGAAAGCGGGATGG
>DXZF01000348.1 GCA_019415425.1 Bacillota bacterium
TCCCGCCTCCAGCTCCGCCTGGCGCTCCTGTTCGCGCGCCTGCAGGCGCTCCCTCTCCTGGGCCTCGGCCAGCTGGTAGGCGTTCTGCCGCTTTTCCAGCACCATGTTGCACGCGATGGAGCACAGCACGATCACCGCGCCGATCAGGGCAAACAGGCCGGGCCGCTCGCCGGTGACGAGGAACACCCACACCGGGTTGAGCATCGCCTCGACGATGCCGATCAGCGAGGCCGTCACGCTGGACGTGCGGCGGATGCCGATGGAGAACAATACGTACGAAATCCCCAGTTGGAAAAAGCCCATGCCCAACAGCGCCAGCACGCCGACGGTGGACAGCGCCGGCTGCGCATCCAGGAACGGGATGCACAGGACGACGTTGATCCAGTACGCCAGCAGGCTGGAATCCTCGGGGCTGGCGCCGGGCAGGCCGTTGCAAAAGTACACGCCGGCAAACGTCACCCCCGCCAGCAGCGCCAGGATGTTGCCCAGCATGCCGCCGCCGTCAAGCTGATCGATGAAGAACAGGAAGATGCCCACAAAGCACACCGCCGTGCAGATGCACTGCGCGCGGCTGGGCTTTTTCTTCAAAAACAGCACCGTAAAGACGATGACGAAGATCGGCGCCGTGTACTGCAACACGATGGCGTTGGCCGCCGTGGTCAGTTTATTGGAATAGACAAAGAGAATATTGGTCAGGCAGGTGGACATGGCCGCCAGGAAGATGGTGCGGTTGACGCGGATGCGCACCCGGCGCAGATACGCCATCATCACCAGCGCCGCAATCAGCGAGCGCACGCCGTTGATGACCATGGAATCCCACGGCACCAGTTTGATAAACAGGCCCCCTGTGCTCCATAAGATCGCCGTTGCCAGGATGTACAGTTCGCCGCCGCGTTGCTTTGTCTGATTCATGTCGCAATCCTCCTATGCCCCAGGCACGAGAGCAAGTGTAGGGGATTTGCGCACAAAAAGCAAGCCCTTTTTCCACCTTTTTACATAAAGATTTTCTACAAACGAAAATCCATCTCTTTACACTGTAAAGTTCCAATTCCAAACTTATAATGCGGTTGTCACTTGGCGCCCTCCCACGGGCTCTGCGGCATGCAAAATCCGCGGCGGCGCTGCGCCATGGCCGCCCATTCCCGCCGCATGTACGCGCGCGTGCGGTCGGGCTGCAATCCCAGCGCCTGCGCCACGGTGGACAGGCACAGCTGCACCAGCGCGCGCTTGTAATCCGTCTGCGCCGGGTCATAGGTGTACAGGTACGCGCACAGCGCGCCCAAATCCTCTTCGCGCGCGCCGCACGCCGTCTGTTCAAAGTCCACCCCCCACACGCGCGCGCCGTCCCACAGGAAGTTGCGCGCGTGCATATCGGCGCGAATCTGCCCCGTGCGCGGGTGCTGCACGGCGGCATAGTACGCCGATAGCCACTGGGCGAGTGCGGCGAACAGCGGCGCCGCCCGCTCCACCGGCACGCCGCCGCGCTCCATCTGCCACAGCGCGTCGTACAGCGTGGGTGCGCGCAAATCCGACAGGAGTAGGGCGCGTCCCCGCTGCGCGCGTATTTCGGGCACCGCGACGCCACGGGCGTGCAGCAGCCGCAGCTGCCCGCACTCGGTGGCCATGG
>DXZF01000349.1 GCA_019415425.1 Bacillota bacterium
CAGCACGAAATCCGGCCCGGGGGACAGCACGGTATCCGGCCCGCGGCGCACGGCCACGATGGTGGCGCCGGTCTTTTTGCGAAAGCCGGCCTCCCCGATGCTGCGCCCGACGAGCGCGCAGGCGGGGTGCAGCGCAAACTCGTAGTTGCGCAGCGGGTTGCTGGCGGAAAAGCGCTGCGAGGCGTCCAGAATCTGCTGCATCAGCGCGCCGATCTTGCGGTTGAGCGCGTCGCGCTGCGCGACGGCGTCGTCCAGCTCGCGCTTGAGGGCGCACAGGCTCTGCTGCCCCTCGGCGTGCATGAGATACGCGGCGGCCGCGGCGCGCGAACGCACCACCGCGCCGCTGCCCTGGTGCACGTCCAAAATGTGCTGATCGGCCAGCAGTTTGAACGCGCGCCGGATGGTCTCCTGCGAGACGCCGTACTGCACCGAGGTGAGCGAGCGGCCCGAGATGCGCACCCCCTCGGGCAGGGCGCCGGTGGCGACTTTGACCGCGAGATCGTAGGCGATTTTGGCGTAGACGGGCGTCTGATGGTCCTTTTCTCTCATGCTGCTGCACATCCTTTGTAACCGGCCTTTGCCCCATCCTACCACGAAGCGGTGGCGAAAAAAAGGGGCGGATGCCCTGCGGGTAAGCGGGCCCGACGCGCACGGCCCATCTTGGGTGCGCATGCGCGCAACGGGCGGGAGAATCAATGCGGAATTGAGACGAGTGCCCAGGGGGCAGAGGGGAGGGAATGGCCGAGATAGGGTACAGACAGAACTGCGCATTGTGGCGGATGGGATGTGCCGCGCATAGAGCGCACAATGGAATCGAGCATGGGCATACAAAAAACACACACCGGGCGCATGACCGTGCGCCCGGTGTGTGGCATTATTGGCTTGGCCCGCGCGCCGGTGGGCGGCGGGGGATTTGCAAATGGGTGTGGCCGGATGCGTCAGCGCACCTTGGAGAACGCCAGGTGCTGGATGCGCGGGGCGGAGAAGGTCAGGCCGATCACCTCGTTGCCCGAGCCGCGGGTGAACTGCACCACCAGCGTCAGCGGCGCGCCGCCGATGAAGGTATCCCGCCGCATCTCGTACAGGCGGTGCTTGCCGCCGCGGAAGTGCGAGAGGTACAGCGCGCCGTCCTCGTAGACGACGTCGTACGCGGTGAGCAGCTCCTCGCTCGCGTACGTGCCCGCAAAGCCGGCCAGGTGTGCGGCGGGCTTTGGCGAGGCATCCGCCTTGTGCAGGAGCTGCACCTCGCCCTCGACGACGTAGGCCGCCGTCTCGCCCAGGTACAGGTAGTTGCCCAGATGGCCCACGCGGTACATGTTGCCCTTGACGTGCGTCAGCGGCGCGGGGTCGAACCACTCGCGCATGCACAGCTGCCCGTTGTGTGCAAACACGTCCACCCCCACGCAGGTGGGCAGATCGTCGTAGTAGTAGCCGGCCGCGTCGGCCTCGTCGAACGCCTCGGTGTAGTACGCCGGCGGATCCGGCAGCACCGGTTCCTGTACGCCCAGCAGCATGCGCGCGATGCGGAAGCTGGCCGTGACGGGCAGGGTGTTCTGCGTGTTGGCAAAGATGACGATGTCCAGATCCTCGTCAAAGATGTGCATCATGCTGGCGCGGAACGCCGCATCCACGCCGCTGTGCTGGATGTAGCGGTGCCCGCCCAGTTCGCCCACGCGCAGGCCGCCCGCGTAATCGGTGGGGTTGCCGCTTTGCAGCGCCGGGACCGAGAGCATCAGCTTGAGCGTCTCGGGCTTGCAGAGCACCGGCGCGTGGTAGTTGCGCATCCACTTGAGGTAGTCCTTGGCGGTGGTGTGCAAACTGGTGGCGCCGTACGTGCCGAAGTTGAGCACCGCGTGCAAAATCGCGCTGCCGTTGTCGTGGTACGACTGCGCGCGGTGGTCGATGCGCTGCCAGTACGTCTGCCGCACGCAGGTGCTGTCCATGCCCAGCGGCTCGAACACGCGCTGCTTTAAGAAGTCGTTGAGCGTCATGCCCGTCACGCGCTCGACGATCACCGCCAGCAACACGAAGTTGGAGTTGGAGTACATGTACTCGTTTTCCGGCTCGAAGTTGAGCGCGCGCTGCCTGGCGATGATGGAGACGGCGTCCTGCATGGTGATGGTGTCGTCGATGCGCACGCCGCGCATCATCTCAAGCGTCCAGATGTCGCGAATGCCGCTGACGTTGTTGAACAGGTTGCGGATGGTCACCGGCTGCTCAAAGCGGACGAGGTCGCCCACGTACTTGCGGATGTCGTCGTCGACGTGCAGCTTGCCGTCCTCGTGCAGCAGCAGCACGGCAAATACGGTGAGCTGTTTGGAGACAGAGGCCACGTGAAACACGCTCTGATCCGTGACCGGCAGCTCGTTCTCCACGTTGGCGTAGCCGAAGCACTTGTCGTAGATCAGCTCGCCCTTGTGCCGGATGGCCACCTGGCCGCCCGGGCACACCCCCTGCTGCCAGCGGGCAAACAGGGCGTCAATGCGCTTTTCCATTGTTGGTTCCATGATGGAAGCACTCCTTTAAAGAAGATTCAAAATCTATCTCCACCGCGGCGCATCTGCACCGCGAAGAGCGACGGGTTCCAGGGGCATGGGCCAACGCGCGCGTGCCCGTGGGCGCGCGACGGGGCCGCAAAGCCATCCACTATCTTATAT
>DXZF01000035.1 GCA_019415425.1 Bacillota bacterium
TTTGCCACGTCGGCAGCGGACATATCCGCGGCAAACGCGAGGCCCTCCACCGCCTGATCCGCCGCCAGCGCGGCCAGCAACGCCGCGCCGTCCACGCCGGTTCCCCATTGGATGTTGGACAGAATGGGTCCCGGGTCGGCCGCGCCGTCCAGTTGCTCGTCGGATACGTCGCCGGCAAAGATCTGGTAGGCCGCGTACGTGTGGTGGTCGGCGTCATTTTGAATGGTGATGGTGTAGTCCTGCTCTGCTGCAAACGCCGTCAGGGCCAGCGAAAACACCATGGCCAGCACCAGCAGCAGCGCCGCGAACTTTTTACAACTTCTCATGTCGATCCTTCTCCTTTTGTCTTTGTGTTCCCCTGTGCAGGGCCGGCAACCTCAACGGGTATCCTGCGCTCAAGGTCGGCCGTACCGCCTGCCCATGTACCCCGCGCAGAACGCCGCGATCAGCAGCAGTCCCGCGGCGGTGTACAGCGGTGTGCCGACGCCGCCGGTTTCGGGCAGGACGTATCCGTCCTGTTCGGTATTGGTGATCACGATCTCGCCGGTCTGTACGCCGCTGTCGTTGTTGGCGGAATACGTGGGTGTAAAGCCCGGCACGTGCTCTTCCTCCACGGTATACCGGTACGCTCCGCCATCGGCGTCCGCCTTGGGGAGCGCCGTCCAGGTGTGGGACCAGTTGTTTTGCCCGTGTAGTTCCACCGTTTGGTAGACGGTCCGGCTGCCGTCCGCCCGCCACTGATACAGGGTGACCTTTACGCTTTGCGAAGGCGGATGCTGCAGCGGCATGCCGCTGTGCTGCTGCCACTGTTTGGTCACGGTCAGCTGGTCGGGCTCATTCGGCACGTACAGCGTTCCGGCGGTAGAGAAGGGGATGAACTGTACCGCGTCGGGGGAGACGTCGCCAAGCGCGCCGCTCTGCCGCATCCTCTCCACGGTTTGTTCCCGGCTTGCCCCCTGTTCCATCCACACGAAGTAGTAGACCGCGTCGCTTTGCAAATACCCTGCCGGCGGCGCCGTTTCCCGGATGCGGTAGAGGAGATTATACCGTGAGCCGCCGTCCTGCTCTTCGCTCAGGAAGTTCAATACGATCATGCCGCTCTCGCCCACGACAAACGCGCCGTCTTCCCCCTGCGCGGTGACAGAGGTCGTCTGCCAGGCATAGCTACCCTCCCCGCCCGGTTCGTATCGCTCCAGTTGAAACCGGGCGCCGGGCAGCAGCTTTGCGATATTGGCGCGATCGTGCTTATAGACCGTCATTGTCGCCCTGTTGACGGTTGCAGAGGACGACTGCTCCTGGATGACGATGCCGGATTCAGAAGAGATCTCCGCGCGGCCGCTGAGTTCTACCCGGTTGGAGAGCTGCAGGTCCCCGGCAGCTGTCTCTTATACA
>DXZF01000350.1 GCA_019415425.1 Bacillota bacterium
CTCCTACGCCGTGCGCGCGCTTGGGTGTGATGCGGGCGTAGTGATCACGGCCAGTCACAACCCCGCCAAGTACAATGGCTACAAGGTGTACGGCGCCGACGGTTGCCAGATCACGCTGGAGGCAGCCGAGGCGATCCTGAGCGAGATCGAGGCGCTGGACCTGTTTGCAGACGTGCGCACCATCCCGTTCCAGCAGGGCATCGATGCGGGCAGCATCGCCTGGATCGGCCTCCCGGTGGTCGACGGGTATCTCGATGCCGTCAGCGCCGAGCGCCTGCAGCCGGATTTGCCGGGCAAAGACGCACTCTCCATCGTATACACCCCGCTCAACGGCGCGGGGCTGATGTGCGTCAAGCGTACGCTGACGCGCAACGGCTTCACCCACTACGTCGTGGTGCCGGAGCAGGAGCACGCAGACGGCCACTTCCCCACCTGCCCCTACCCCAATCCCGAAATCGAAGAGGCGCTTTCGCTGGGCCTTGCGCTGTGCCGCAAGGAGGGGGCGGATCTGCTGCTGGCCACCGACCCGGACTGCGATCGTTGCGGCATCGCGGTGCGGCATGCGGGCGACTATCGCCTGCTGACGGGCAACGAAGTAGGCGTGCTGCTGTTTGACTACATCTGCCGTCAACGCGTGGCGCAGGGTACCATGCCCAAAGATCCGATCGTGGTCAAGACCATCGTCACCACCGAGATGATTGCGCCCATCGCTGCGCACTACGGCGTGCAGGTGCGCAACGTGCTCACCGGCTTTAAATTCATCGGCGAGCAGATCGGCCTATTGGAACAGCAGGGGCAGCAGGAGCGGTACATCTTCGGCTTTGAGGAGAGCTATGGATATCTTTCGGGGGGATATGTGCGCGACAAGGACGCCGTAGACGCCTCGCTTTTGATCTGTGAGATGACGGCCTACTACCGCAACCAGGGCAAGACGCTGGTAGACGTATTGAACGAACTGTACGATGCCTACGGCGCGTATGTCAATGCGCTGCAGAGCTTCACCTTTGAGGGGCGGGACGGCTTTGAGCAGATGCAGGGTATCATGGCCTCGTTCCGCAGCGCGCCGCCCCAAGCGATTCTGGGCCACGATGTCGTATGCGTTAGCGACTACGCGTGCTCGCGTTCCACCTATGCCGACGGCCGTACCGAAGCGATTGACCTGCCCGCTTCCGACGTCGTCAAATTCGATCTTTCAGGCGGTATCACCGTCGTGGTGCGTCCTTCGGGCACCGAGCCCAAGCTCAAATTGTACTACTCCGTCAAGGCGGATACGCTTGACGCGGCAAACGCGCTGGTACAGGCGCTGCAAACGCATTTTCAGCAGCAACTGCAGCCGTAAGCGTGCCCCAAATTGGCAGAGGGGAACACAATGTGTTCCCCTCTGTTTGTCTATGTACCCGCCCGATTTGCAAAAAATGATCGCTTTTTTCCGCAATGCCATATGCCTGGCCAATTCCTCTGCGATGCATTTTGGGTGTTTCCACACGCGCCAAACGTTGTATAATACTCTGTATACAAAAGGCGCCGTGCGTCATTTCTCTGAAGCCGGAGTTGATTTTTTTCATGAAAATCTTTGCCTGGACGGATACAGTCGAGCGCGCTGTCAAGTCCATCATCGCCATCTTTTTGTGTATGCTGTTCTTTGACCTTACGGGCTGGGGGCGCCCGTTTTACGCGGTGATCGCAGTCGTCATCTGCCTCAAGCCCACCGTACAGAGCTCCCTGACCATGGGCCGAAACCGTACGATCGGTACGCTTTTGGGCGGTGCTGCCGGGCTACTGTGCATGGCGCTGCTGTTACAAATTGGCCTGTCGTATCGGATATTCGTGCTGCCGCTGTTTGTCGGCATCCTCTTATGGCTGTGCGATCAATGGCACTTGATGGATTCGGCCAATATTGCGTGTATCGTGCTGTGTGTCACGCTGCTCAATCACGATACCGAGGGGCTCATGGCGTACACGTATGTGCTCAGCCGCACGTTTGAAACGCTGGTCGGGGTCGGTATTTCGCTGTTGGTCAATGGCGGTTTTCACTTTCTGCGCAAGCGCCTGCAGGCGCATCGCGAACGCGTCGCCGTGCCCTCTTCCACGCAGCATCCAGCAGCATAATGCACACATCTTACATATTATAAACGCAAAGCGCGCAAGGCCGTATGCCTTGCGCGCTTGATCTTTGCCTCCATTTCCCGGTCAATCGTACATCCGCTGTACAATGTCCAGTACGCATCTGCGCGGCAACAGCCGCTCCAGCATCCAAAACAACCGGTACTGTAAACCCACGACCCGGCACTGTGGCAACCTGCGCCGTTTGAGCATGCGCATCAGCGCCCGCGCCACCGTCTGCGGCGGCAGGCCATTGCGCTCGTCGTGCTCCATCTTGGCCACCGAATGCGCCATACGCGCACCGTACACCGCGTCCTCCTGTCCTTTGCGGCGGTGGTCGGTAAACCCGGTGTGCACATCGCCCAGGCACAGCGTGGCGACTTCCACGCCAAACGGCCGCACTTCCATGCGCAGCGCCTCGGCCAGCACCTGGGCGCGGTCCACTTCATTGAAGGACATGCGTATTCCCCCTCAAACAGTAAAATATGGGGAGGGAGGAGCCGGAGCACATGGCGGCGCTCCCCGTGCCTCCCTTCCCTCTGGGCCAGGGATCAGGTGCGATAGTCTCCATTGATCTTCACGTAGTCATAGGT
>DXZF01000351.1 GCA_019415425.1 Bacillota bacterium
CCGGCAGCGCCTTTCGCGAGATTTTAAAGATGACCGCCGATCCCAGCGTGATTTCCTTTGCGGGCGGAATGCCCAGTGCCAGCAGTTTCCCCACCGAGGAGCTGGCGCAGATCTCAAGCGATCTGCTTCGCTCGCAGGGCACGCAGATCCTGCAGTACGGCACGACGGAGGGTTGGGGGCCGCTGCGCGAATCCATGGCCGAGGTGGTGGCGCCGCGCGGCATCGCCTGCAAGCCGGAAAACGTGCTGATTCTCACCGGCTCCAGCCAGGGCATCGAGCTGTTCACCAAGGTGATGATCGACCCCGGTGACGTCATCCTGTGCGAGGCGCCGACGTTTCTGGGCGCGCTGCAGACCTTCCACAGCTATGAGGCAAAGGTCGTCGGCATCCCGATGGACGACGATGGCGTGAACCTCCAGGCGCTGGAAGATGCGATGAAGGCGTACAAACCCAAGTTCTTTTATACCATCCCGACGTTCCAGAACCCGTCGGGCTGCACGATGAGTCTGGACAAGCGCAAGCGCGTGGCCCAGCTGGCCGAGACGTACGATACCCTCATCCTCGAGGACGACCCGTACGGCAGCCTGCGCTATGCGGGCCAGGCGCTGCCCAGCATCGCCTCGTTTGACGAAAACGGCCGCGTGATGCACCTGATCTCGTTTTCCAAGACCATCTCTCCCGGCCTGCGCGTAGGCGCTGCGGTGGGCAATCCCGACCTGTTGCGCCGTATGACCATCAACAAGCAGGGTGCGGACACGCACACCAGCAATCTCTCGCAGGCCGTGGTGGATGCGTACATCCGCAAAGGCCGGTTCTTTGCGCACATCGACGAAGTGCTCGGCGGTTACCGCGAACAGCTGAACACCATGCTCGACTGCTTTGCCGAATTCCCGCAAGGCACCACGTACACCCGGCCCGAAGGCGGCCTGTTCATCTGGTGCGAGCTGCCCGGCGGCATCAACGCAGAGAAGCTGATGCAGGAGGCTGTGGCGCGCAAGGTGGCCTACGTGCCCGGCACCTTCTTCTATCCCGACCTGGGGCACGAAAACACGCTGCGGCTGAACTTCTCAGCCAGCGAGCCCGAACGCATTAGGCAGGGCATGCATATTTTGGCCGAGCTGATCAAAGATAAATTGGCCTGAATTTAAAGGAGTTGGATCGATGAACGCATACGATTTGTTGGTAGAACGCGGCTTTGTCAAACAGGTCAGCCATCCCGAACTGCGGGATGTGCTGGGCGAAAAACAGGTGACGTTCTATAC
>DXZF01000352.1 GCA_019415425.1 Bacillota bacterium
GGGCAAGGGCAAGTTTGCGCACAACGTCGGCGTGCTGGTGGGCAGCGGCGCGCTGCGCGCGGCGGTCAGCGGTTACGACCCCTCCCCGCTCACGCCCGAGCGGTTGGAACAGACCAAGGCGCTGGCCAAACAGGCGCTGGATGCGGGCTGTGTGGGCATCTCCATGGGCCTTGTGTACTCGCCCGACAACTTCTATAAGGACGAAGAGCTTTCGGCGGTGATGGAAGTGCTGCGCGGCACCGGCAAGCCGATGGTCGTGCACATGCGCGGCGAGGGCGCGCAGCTGGCCGACTGCGTGCGCCAGGCCGTCAAGATCGCCAAGGACGCGGGCGTGCCGCTGGAGATTTCGCACTTGAAGGCCATCGACGTGCGCGGTTGGGCGCAGCTGGACGAGGCGCTCGACGTGATCGCCCAGGCGCGCGCAGAGGGCCAGGACGTGACGGCCGACGCGTACCCGTATCTGGCCGGCGCGACGCAGCTGATCTCGTGCCTGGGGCCGGACCTGATGCACGACGGCGTGGAGGGCGCGATGGAGATCCTGCGCGACCCCGAAAAGCGCGCCAAGTTCAAGGCCGGCATCCACAAGGACTACCCGCATTGGGACAACTACCTCACCACGCTGAGCTGGGACAACGTACAGATCGCCTACGTCAAGGATCCGGATTGCCAGAAGTACTGCGGCAAGACCATTACCGAGGCCGCTGCGATGATGGGCATGGACCCCGACGAGGCGGCGCTGGAGCTGATTCTGATCAACGAGGGCTGCCTATTCGTGTTCATGTTCTACATGCGCTATGAGGACATCCACAAGATCTACGATCAGCCGTACACCATGGTCGCTTCCGACTCCATCTACGTCACCGGCGGGCTGCCGCACCCGCGGCTGTACGGCACCTTCCCGCGCATCCTGCAGATGGTGCGCGAGGACGAGGGCATGATCTCGCTCGAGCGCGCGGTGCAGAAGATGACCAGCTTCCCCGCCCAGCGCTTTGGCCTGATGGACCGCGGCGTGCTGCGCGTGGGCATGGCGGCGGACATCACGGTGTTTGACCCCGACACCGCTGCCGACGTGGCCACCTACATGGAGCCGCGCCAGACGCCCCGTGGCATTGCGCACGTATTCGTCGCGGGCGAACAGGTGGTGCGCGACGGCGCGTACACCGGCGCCACGCCCGGCAAGCTGATCCGCAAATAACCGTCTGCAAGTGAAAAAGCGCCCCCAAAGGGGGCGCTTTTGGTTTGCGCGCACGCGATCGCAAGCCGCCGTTTACCGGCGGAATCCGGGCGCGTATTTGGCCGCGAGCAGGATGGCCTCGATCATGCTCACCGCGCTGGCAATGCCCTTGCCCGCAATGTCCAGCGCCGTGCCGTGATCGACGCTGGTGCGCAAAAACGGCAGCGAGTTGGTGATGGCGATGGTGCGGTCAAAGTCCAGCGTCTTGGTCGCGATGTGCCCCTGATCGTGATACAGCGAGAGGACGGCGTTGTACCGCCCCTGCAGGGCCAGGTGGAACACCGAGTCTGCGCTGACGGGGCCGACCACGTCGTACCCCATCTTCTGCGCCTCTTCCACGGCGGGCGCGACGGCCGTCATCTCCTCATCGCCAAACAATCCGTGTTCGCCGCTGTGCGGGTTGAGGCCGGCCACCGCCATGGTGCCGCCCGTGACGCCCAGCCGCCGCAGCGCCTCGGTGCAGCGCACGATGTAGTCCACCACGCGTTCTTTCGTCACGGCATCGCACGCCTTGCGCAGCGAGATGTGGCGCGAGAGGAAGAACACGCGCATGCCGCGCACCTCGAACATGGTCAGCGGGTCCTTGGTATTCGTCAACCCGGCCAGCACCTCGGTGTGGCCGATGAACGGCACCTGCGCCGCCTGAAACGACTCCTTGTTGATGGGCGTAGTGGCAATGGCGTCCACCTCGCACGCCATGGCCATCTGCACCGCCTTTTCGATGTACGCATACGCCGCCGCGCCTGCCAGCGCGGAAATCTCGCCCACCTTGAGCGCGGCCAGATCGACGTTGTGCAGGTCCACCACGTCCACCGTGCCCAGTTCGTAGCGGCCCTCGTCCGCCTTATCCACCGGGTGAATCTTTTGCGAGAGACCGCACACCTCGCACGCCTTTTGCAGCACGCCCGCATCGCCGATCACCAGCGGCCGCGCCACCTCGTACACCTGCGCCTCGTTGAGCGCCTTGACGACGATCTCCGGGCCGATGCCGGCCGGGTCGCCCATGGTAATGCCAATCAACGGTTTCAAAATCGCATTCCCCCTCCTGTTGTGTGCCCGACATGCCCGCCTCTGCCGGGCCGCGATGCCATCACTTTGCCTCTACTATACCATGGAATGGGGGGAAAAGATCGTCTGTTGTTTCACGTGCGAATTGACAAAGCGGCCGCGCCGTCCGTATGATGGGGATATCTTCTCATTCCATCGATACGAACAGGAGCACCGCCGTTGCCACACGCCAAAGAAAAGCGCAGCCGCGCGCTCAAGCGCGCGCTCATCCAGTGGGTATTCTTCTCGCACTGCAGCTACAACAACCGCACGCTGCAGGGGGCGAGCTTTTTGCAGTGCCTTGCGCCGATCCTGCGCGCGCTGTACCCCAATCGCTGGGGCGAAGAGATGCAAAAGCACGCAGGGCCGTTCAACACCGAGCCCAACGTGGGTTGCTGCGTGCACGGCGTGGTGGCGCGCATGGAACAACAGCGCGCACAGGGCGAAGCAGTGGACGCGCAGGCCATCGTCACCACCAAGCAGACGCTCATGGGCCTTCTGGCCGGGCTGGGCGATCCGTTCACACAGGGCGGCGTGACGTTTTCGCTGATGGCGGTGTGCGTGTCGCTGAGCCTGTTGGGCCACGTGTGGGCGCCCATCGCGTACGCGGTGCTGATCACGGCGGTGATGGCGTTCTTTGCGTATCGAACCTTTTTCTTCGGCTACGAAAACGGGCTTTCGGCCGTGCGCGATTCGCTGCAGGAGGGCTGGGTGCAGCGCGTGCTGCAGCTGAGCGCGCTCATGGCGTGCATCGTGCTGGGGGCGGTGGCGGCCACGCTGCCGCTGCCCCTGTGGCCCGGGGCGGCGCAGCCCGTGCTGGCGCGCGTACTGCCGCTACTGTGCGTGCTGGCCTGTTACGGGCTGGTTCGCCAGAACGTATCGGCACAGAAACTGTTCCTGCTCGTGTGCACCGCCGGGCTGGGCCTGTACGGAGCCGGCGCATTTTACGCGCCGCTGCAGGCCGCATCCTGCGCCCCGCAGCCGCTGTATGCCGGGCAGGCGCTGTTGCTGGCGCTGCTGTACTACCTGAGCATCAGCACGTGGACGACCGGCATCGGCTTTGTGACGCTGTACCGTCCGGTGGTCTCCGGCTTCTTTGTGGGGTGGATTCTGGGCGACCTTGCGCAGGGGGTGACGATTGGCGCGTGCATCCAGCTGGCGTATCTGGGGTTCATTGCGGGCGGCGGCGCGATGCCGGCCGACCTCGCCATGGCCGGCGTGCCGGGCACGGCGCTGGGGATGCTGCTGGGCCTGCATCCGTTTGCGTGCGTGCCGCCG
>DXZF01000353.1 GCA_019415425.1 Bacillota bacterium
ACCTTTGGCCCCACCTTCCGTGCCGAGAACAGCAATACGGCGCGCCACGCCGCGGAGTTTTGGATGGTGGAGCCGGAAATGGCCTACTGCGATCTAAACGGAAACATGGCCGTGGCAACGGAAATGCTCAAGTTTTGCATCGACAAGGTGCTTGCGCGATGCGAGCGCGAGATGGCCTTTTTTGATCAGTTTATCCAAAAGGGCGTGATTGCGCGCATGCAGCACGTGCGCGACAGCGACTTTGCACACGTGACGTATACCGAGGCCATCGCACTGCTGGAACAGAGCGGACAGGCGTTTGACTACCCGGTGTACTGGGGGTGCGACCTCAAGAGCGAACACGAGCGGTACCTGGCTGAGCAGGTATTTGCCCGGCCGGTCTTCGTCACGGATTATCCAAAGGAGATCAAGGCGTTCTACATGCGCCGCAACGAGGACGGCAAAACGGTCGCCGCCATGGACCTGCTGGTGCCGGGCGTGGGCGAAGTGATCGGCGGCAGCCAACGCGAAGAGCGGTATGATGTGCTGCTGGACGTGATGAAGGAGTGTGGCCTCAATCCACAGGACTACGGATGGTACCTGGATTTGCGCAAATACGGCACCATCGTGCACAGCGGATTCGGCCTGGGGCTGGAGCGCGCGCTCATGTACATGACCGGCATGCAGAACATTCGCGATGTGTTGCCCTTCCCGCGCACGCCGCGCAGCGCGGAATATTGATTTGTGACGTCCCCTGGTGCATAGCGGCACATTGGCGCGCATATTGTAAAGTACACAAAAGCGAAGAGGAAAAACTTTTCGCTTTTGTTTTTTTACACGGGGAATAAATATGAATGTGACTGTTCATAATAGTGCCATCAAACCAACAAGGGGGAAGCAAGATGAATCAACCAGCCCAACCGTCCGGGCGTGGGCGTGCCGGATGGACCGAGGCGGAAGAGACGCTGCTCTGGGAACAAGTGAAGAGGACGCGCCAGGCGGGCGAACCGTTGAAAAAGGCGTTCGCTGCCATGGCGCAGCAGACGGGTCGCAAGCCCAACAGCATCCGCAACTACTACTATGCCAAGATCAAAGAGGGACATTACCTGCCCGAGGAGGAGCGGTGCGCATTCACCCCGTTTTCGCAGGAGGAAATCCAGATGCTGCTGGAAACGGTGCTGCACGGGCAGGCGCAGGGTATGAGCGTGCGCAGCATCACCATGCAGATGGGTGGCGGAGACAAAAAAGCCATGTTGCGCTACCAAAATAAGTACCGCAGCCTGGTCAAAAACAACCCTGAAGCCGTCTATGCCGCATTGGACCGCTTGCGCGAAAAGGAGCTGGCGGGGTACGATCCGTACTCACAGCCGCGCGTGCACAAGGCGGGCCGGAAACCCGGCAGCAAGAAGATGGATACGCAGGATGCGCTGATGCAGTTGGGCGCCAGCTTGAAACAGGTACCGGGTGTGGACGCAGCCGCCTTTTTGCAGCAGTTGGCTACACTGGCTTCGATTGCAGGGCAAAAGAGCGTGTGACAATGGAAAAACACCGGCATGGGCCATGGGAATGCAGCGGCAAACGAACGTGCCGCCGCAGCGACCATGGCCTTTTGTGTGCTATCCCACAGGGAAAATGCATCATGTAATACAATGTAATTTCATTAAAAGAAAGAATTAGTATAAAATTCACAATTATTGACATGAAAACAAATCAATTATAATCTATAAACAGAAGCGGCGGGAAGTGTTGTGGCACTTCCCCCCTTTTCATGCACACAGAGCATGTGGAGATTGAAGGAGGCGTACAGGATGATTTACCGACCGTATGGAAAGACCGGCTTTTCCTCTTCGCTATTTGGCATGGGGTGCATGCGGCTGCCGCGCGTGCCCGGCACGGAACAGATTGACACACAGCAGGCGGTGGAGATGATCCGCTATGCCATCGACCACGGAGTCAATTACCTGGATACGGCGTACACCTATGCGGGCAGTGAAGAGACCGTGGGACGCGCGCTGCAAGATGGCTACCGTGCGCGCGTGAAGATTGCCACGAAGGTGCCCGCACGCGAAGTACAGTCGCACGAAGATGTGCGCCGCATTGTCCACGAACAGATGCAGCGCCTGGGCGTAGACTTTATCGATTTTTATCTCATCCATCGCATTGAACACACCACCTGGCCGTACATCAAGGAAATCGACATGGTGGGGGCATTGGACGAGCTCAAGCGCGAAGGGCTGATTGGCGGCGTGGGCTTCTCGTATCACGACGATTACAGCGTATTTGAAGAGATCCTGAATTTCTATGATTGGGATATGTGCCAGGTACAGCAAAACTTTTTGGATGTGGACAAGGAAGTGACGGAAAAGGGCATCCGCCTGGCCGGCCAAAAGGGCGTGGCGCTGGTGATCATGGAACCGCTGCGCGGCGGCGCGCTGGTCAACCTGCCCAAAGAGGCTAAGGCGGTCTTTGCCGCACACGGCGAACAGCGCACGCCCGTGGACTGGGCATTTCGCCATCTGTACAACTATCCTGAAATCAGCAGCATCCTCTCGGGCGTCAGCTCCATGGAACAGCTCAAGGAAAACCTTACCTACTTTGAAGATCCGTCGGATGTAACGCCGAACTGCCTGTCCGAGGCGGATGTGCAGATGCTGCGCGAGGTCAAGGCGATTTTGGAGAAAAAGACGTTGATCGGCTGCACCGGCTGTTTCTACTGCATGCCGTGCCCGAGCGGTGTAAAGATCCCCAACGTATTTTCGCTGTACAATGATGCCTCAATCTTCGACGATGTGCAGGCCTCGCGCTTTGGATACAGCATGCAAAAGCGCTTTGGCGGCGCGGCTGACCTCTGCACCGCCTGTGGCGCCTGTGAGCGCGTGTGCCCGCAGCATCTGCCCATCATCGAGACGCTGCAGAAAGTCGAACAGATGCTGGGCTGACCGCGCGCAAAATTGGGGGCGAGGCGATGGCCAGAGGCGCGTTGCCCTATTGTTGGCGCCATCGTTTAAAAATGCCAGGTGAAAATGCATAGGTCCCGGCCGGACACGGCGCGCGGATGTGCGGCGGCGTTCGATAGGCAGTGTAAAGGATGCGCAAATGCACAATGGCCCCTGTCTCACAGAAGTGGGACAGGGGCCATTGCATAGGTGCGATGCGATTTCAGATCTGCAGGCCGATCAGCGTACACGGCACGCGGCCCTGTACAAGGTCGCTCAGCCTGTTTTTGGCGTGCCCGATGATCACGGTGGTGCCCGCCATGGCCGGCCCCATCACGTATTCCAGCTTGGCGCGCGCGCCGTTGGCGCCTGCGCGACTGGCGCCAACGCAGTTTTCCTGATGCGCCCGAATCTTTTTCTGTAACTCCTCGGGCGTAGCGGCCTTGATCTCGCGCACCAGCGTGGCCGGATCCGACGGATCGGCATAGATGCCGTCCACACTGGTCAGGATGACCAGCACCCGCGCACAGACAATGCTGGTGATGACCGCCGCCGTCTCGTCGTTGTCGATGCACTCCACCACCGGCTCGTTGGAGTGGGAGCGCAGCTGCATCAGCTCCATCTTGCGGTTTTCAGTAAAAGAGACGGGATCGTTGTAGTTGACGATGGGGATCGCCTGTTGTTTCCTGGCCCGGATCAGCAGATTTTTCAGATGCTCGCGCTTTTGCGGATCGTTGAAGTGCTGATGCTCCACCAGCACCTGGCGGACCGAATACGAAGGATGGATGAACCGGCGGTAGTTTTCCATCAGGATGGCCTGGCCCTGTGCGGCGTAGTCGGTCTTCACCTCGTCCAGATCCCCCACGAGCTCGTGGCCGGTGCGCTTGATGTAGTCCAGCCGGCCGATCTCCGTCGCGCCGGAGGAGACCCAGATCATGCCCGGCTTGAGTTCACTGCTCAGGCGGGAAAAGATGTTGTAGTCGATGTCGTTGTCCTCTTTGCGGATCAGCGCCATGGAGCCGATCTTGCCGACCAGATCGTAATTGAATTGTGCCATCGTTTACTCGTCCTCGCTTTCCTCGTCTTGTTCCAGTCCTGTCAGTTCCAGCAGCTGTACGCTCTGCGCCTCGGGCAGCTGTTCGACGCTGCGCAGCTTGCGCTGAATCTGCCGCGTGCGCACGCCCACCAGCGTCTCCAGCCGGGCGTTGGCGTTTTCCAGCTGCTTCTGTGTGGCTGCCAGCACGTCGCCAAACTTGTTGAATTCCGTCTTGACCGCGCCCAGCACATTCCACACCTCGCTGGAGTGCTTTTGAATGGCCAGCGTGCGGAAGCCCATCTGCAAACTGTTGAGCAGGGCCGCCATGGTGGTGGGGCCCGCAATGTTGATGTGATAATCGCGCTGCAGGGTTTCCACCAGGTTGTTGCGCACGACCTCGGCGTACAGCCCTTCAAATGGCAAGAACATGATGCCAAAATCCGTCGTGTGCGGCGGGTCGATGTACTTGTCGCGGATGGATTTGGCAAAGGTGCGGATGGTGCGGGACAGGGCCTTTTGCGCGGCCTCAATCGCCTGCGGATCTGCGGTATCGTACGCGTCCAGCAGCGCGCTGTACACGTCGGCCGGGAATTTGGCGTCGATGGGCAGATAGACCACGCCGTCGTCGTCGCCCGGCAGCTTGATGGCGTACTCCACCGGATTGCCGCTGCCGCGCTTGGTGACCACGTTTGTTTCGTACTGCTCAGGCGGCAGAATCTGCTCCAAAATGGCGCCCAGCTGGATCTCGCCCAGGATGCCGCGCGTCTTGACGCCCGAGAGCACCTTTTTCAGATCGCCCACGCCCATGGCC
>DXZF01000354.1 GCA_019415425.1 Bacillota bacterium
GCCTTTGGCCCCAAGAACATGGGGCTGGGTGAGGCAGAGCAAAAAGAGCGGGTCAAGTGGGCGATGGCGCTGATGGATCTGGACTATGAGACGTTTGCCGCGCGTTCGCCGTTTGACCTGTCGGGCGGGCAGAAGCGCCGCGCTGCCATTGCGGGCGTACTGGCGATGCAACCGCGCTACCTCGTGCTCGACGAGCCGGCGGCGGGGTTGGATCCCGAGGGGCGGCGCATGCTGCTCGAGCGCATCCGCAGGCTGCACCGGGAGACGGGCATGGGCGTGGTGATGGTCTCGCACGCCATGGACGATATCGCCCAGTGCGCGCAAAAGGTGCTGGTCATGCACAGCGGGCGGCTGGTCAACAGCGGCACGCCGCAACAGGTGTTTGCGGACAGCGCGTTTTTGCAGTCCATCGGGCTGGGCGTGCCCACCATGGCCACGCTGCGCGAGCGGCTGTGCGATCGCGGGCTGGAGGTGGACTTTGCCGCCACGCCCAAAGAGATGGCGCAGCACATCGCGCAGGCGCTCAGGGCAAGGGGGGATGCCCATGTTTAAGGACATCACACTGGGACAGTACTACCCGGCCGACAGCGTGCTGCACCGCATGGACCCGCGCTTTAAGATCGTGCTGGCGCTGGGGTTCATCGTGCTCGCCTTCTTGGTGGACACCGTGTGGGGCTATGCGATGGTGGCGGCGCTGCTGGCGCTGGCCATCGCGCTCAGCCGCGTGCCGCTGCGCACCATTTTGCGCGGGCTGCGGCCGCTGGTGTTCATTCTGATCTTTACGTTCGTGCTCAATCTCTTTCTCTCGCGCGAAGGAGAGGTGCTGTGGCACTGGTGGATCTTTTCCATCACGCAGGGCGGCGTGCGCACGGCGGTGCGCATGGCGCTGCGGCTGACGCTGCTGGTGGCCGGGACCTCGCTGTTGACGCTGACCACCTCGCCGCTCAAGCTCACGGACGGACTGGAATCGCTGCTGCGCCCGCTCAAGGTCGTCAAGTTCCCGGCACACGAGCTGGCGATGATGATGACCATCGCGCTGCGCTTTATTCCCACGCTGGCCGAGGAGGCCAACCGCATCCGCCTGGCACAGGCGGCGCGCGGCGCCGATTTTGATACCGGCGGCCTCGTCAAACGCGCCATGAGCCTGGTGCCGCTGCTGGTGCCGCTGTTCATCAGCGCCTTCCGACGTGCCGAGGACCTGGCCGTGGCCATGGAGGCACGATGCTATCACGGCGGCGAAGGGCGCACCAAGCTCAACGTGCTGCGTGCAGGCCTGCGCGACTACCTCGCGCTGTTGGTGCTGTTGGGCGGCCTGCTGGCCGCCACGGTGGGGGGACTGTGATGCGCATCCGAATGATCGTGGAATACGACGGCACGCATTACAGCGGCTGGCAGCGCCAAAAACAGGACCCCAGCGTGCAGCAGACGCTGGAGGACGCGATGGCGCGGCTCTTTGGGCAGCCCATCACGCTGCACGGCGCCGGCCGGACCGACGCCGGCGTCCATGCGCGCGGCATGGTGTGCCACTTTGACTGCCAGACGCGCATCCCGCCCGAACGCATCGCCTACGCGCTCAACTTTGCACTGCCGCGCGACGTGCGCGTCAAGCGGTCGGAGCAGGCGGCAGACGACTTCCACGCGCGCTTTGACGCGGTGGGCAAGTGGTACCGCTATGCCATCTACAACCATCCGCAGGCGGGCGCGCTCAACCGGCTGTACGTGGCGCACGTGCCGTTTCACCTGGAGGTGGACGCGATGCAGCGCGCGCTGGCCCACCTGCCCGGCACGCACGACTTTGCGGCGTTTGCCGCCTCCGGCAGCACGGTCAAGAACACGGTGCGCACCATCGACGGCGCGTTCTTGCAAAAGCAGGACGAGACGCTGACGCTGGATGTGATCGGCAACGGCTTTCTGTACAACATGGTGCGCATCATTGCCGGCACGCTGTTGGACGTGGGCAAGGGCAAGCTGCCCGAGGACGTGTTTGCGCAGATGATCCAAAGCGGCGACCGGGTGCGCGGCGGCACGACGGCGCCCGCGCACGGCCTGACGCTGATGCAGGTGTTCTACACCGAGCGCGAACGCGCACAGTGCCTGTCCCGCTTTGTGCCCGAACGCGCGCAAACGCCATAAAATCCGGCGGTTTGGCCCGCAAAAGGGCTTGACATGCCCCATGCGTTTGCGTAAACTATATAAGTGCCATTTTGCGCCTGCCCCGGTGGCGAGAGGGCACATCCGAGTAGAAAAACATCTATTTCCGTGCGGCGGACTTGCTCACCCACCGTATGGACACGGGAGGAGACCATCCGATGAAATCCTATATGCCCAGCGGGAACACCGCAAGCGGCAAGTGGTACGTCATTGATGCGCAGGGAAAGACCTTTGGCCGTCTGGCGAGCCGCGTTGCCTACATTCTCAAAGGAAAGCACAAGCCCACGTACACGCCGCATGCCGATATGGGCGATCACGTGATCGTGGTGAATATCGACAAGGTGATCTTCACCGGCAACAAGCTGGATCAGAAGATCTACTACCACTACACGGGCCATCCGGGTGGACTCAAGGAGACCACCTACCGCGACCTGATGCAGAAAAAGCCGGCATTTGCGTTTGAGCGCGCCGTCAAGGGCATGCTGCCCAAAAACGCACTGGGCCGCAGCATGATCAAAAAGCTGAAGGTGTATGCGGGCCCGGAGCACAAGCACAGCGCCCAAACACCCGAACCGCTGGAAGTCTAAGGAGGCACGCATACAATGGCAGTGAAAGCGCAATACTTGGGAACCGGTCGGCGTAAAAAGAGCGTGGCTCGCGTGCGTCTGATCGCAGGAAATGGCGCGTTTGTGATCAACAAGCGCGATTTGGACGATTACTTCGGCCTGGAGACGTTGAAGATGGAAGCCAAGGCCCCGTTGGTGCTGACGGAGCTGGAGGGCAAGTTCGACGTGTACGTCAACGTCTATGGCGGCGGCACCACCGGCCAGGCCGGCGCGATTCGCCATGGCGTGGCCCGCGCGCTGTTGCAGGCGGATGAGACGCTGCGCCCCGCGTTGAAAAAGGCCGGATACCTCACGCGCGATCCGCGCATGAAGGAGCGCAAGAAGTA
>DXZF01000355.1 GCA_019415425.1 Bacillota bacterium
ATACTGTGATGGCGCATATCGCCCGGCTGCGCGAGAAGATGCACGAGACGCCGCGCCGGCCCAAATTCATCAAGACGGTGTGGGGAGTGGGATACCAAATTGAGGATAACTGACGCCAAGCGCCGGCAGAACCGATTGGCTCGCCGCATGTTCTTCCGCTTTCTCACGGCAGAGGTGGGGCTGTTCTTTGCGCTGCTGTTTGGCGGCGGGGCCGCGTACGTGATCGGCCACAGCGTGATCACCTGGTACGATTCGTACAGCTTTCTCTACCGGCTGCTCAAATTGATCGACAACAATCTGATCTTTTCCTTCCTCTTTCTGTTCATCGTGGGAACCGTGGTGCTGTTGCTGCGCTATTGGCAGCGCATGGCCGGCTACATCGATCTGATTACGCACACGATGGAAAACGTATACGACCTGGACGCGCCGGTCGCAGAGCTTCCGGAAGAATTGAGCCATACGCAGGAACAGCTCAACCGCATTCGCTACAATCTGATCCGCAATCAGCAGCTCGCGCACGAGGCCGAGCAGCGCAAGAACGATCTGGTGGTGTATCTCGCGCACGACCTCAAAACGCCATTGACGTCTGTCTTGGGCTATCTGACGCTTCTGCACGACGCGCCGGAACTGCCTGCCGACCTTCGCGACAAATACCTCTCCATTGCGCTGAACAAGGCCGAGCGGCTGGAGGAACTGATCAACGAATTCTTTGAGATCACGCGCTTTAACCTGCAGACGCTGGAATTGGAGCGCTCGCACGTCAATCTCTCGCGCATGCTCGAGCAACTGGCCGACGAGTTTGTGCCGCTGTTTGAGGAAAAGGGCCTGCACTGTACCGTGGTTTGCGCGCCCAATCTGACGCTCTATGCCGACGTGGGCAAATTGGAGCGCGTATTTGACAACCTCATCCGCAACGCCATCCACTACAGTTTTCCCCAGAGCGAAATCCACATCGAAGCCCATCAGGATGCGCAGGGCACCACGCTCACCTTTGAGAACGCCGGCAACACCATCCCGCCGCATAAACTCAGCCGTATCTTTGAGCAGTTTTACCGTTTGGACGCCTCCCGCTCTACCACGGGCGGCGGCGCCGGGC
>DXZF01000356.1 GCA_019415425.1 Bacillota bacterium
TGCCTGCGCCTCAATTTCCGCTGCCTGCTGCTGTGCTTGCTGCAAGATGCGCTGGGTAATCTTTTCCGTACCCGTCATCGGACACGCCCCTTTACAGGCTCATCAGGAGCACGATCAACAGGCTGGCCAGAAGGCTCAGCACCGCATACGTCTCCACCATGATCGCCATGACGATGGCGCGGCCGGACTCCTCCGGACGGCGCCCCACAAGGCCGATGCCGGCCGCGGCCGTCTTGCCCTGTGCAATGGCCGAGAACAGGCCGCCCACGCCCATGATAAAGCCGGCGCAGAACAGCGCCAGACCCTGTTCGACGGAAACGGCCATCAGCGTCCCACCCAGGATGCCGATCTTGTTCATGATCAAAAAGGCCACCAACAGCCCGTAAATGCCCTGCGTGCCCGGCAGCGCCTGCAGCACCAGGCAGCGGCCAAAGTAATCGGGGTTTTCAGAGACGACGCCGGCAGAGGCCTCGCCGGCAATACCCACGCCCTTTGCAGAGCCCGTTCCCGCCAACGCCACTGCAATGGCCGCGCCGGCCAGTGCAAATACGTGTCCAAGTGTCATGTTCTTTTCCTCCTCTATACATAAAAAGGTTCGTCGATCGGCTCTCGCCCATCATTGCGGTGAGATCAACACGATATATTTGGTCTTGTAGGCGTAGGGGACAAACGTGCGCCCGCCGCCCTCAAAGAACTTGTCGTAAAACTCGATGTACTGCAGCCGGCAGGCATGCACATAGGCGCCCATGGTGTTGACGGCAATGTTGAACCCATGTCCTGCCACCAGGATGATCAGGGCAAACGGCCAGCCGATCCAGCTCGTCGTCAAAAGCGAGGCGATGGTGTTGAACACCATGCCGATGACGCCGGTGGCCAGGCCCATGCCAAACAGCCGGGAGTACGACAGCACGTCGGACAGGTATCCCGTCAGATTGTAGACGGCGCTAAAGCCGCCCGTGAACTTGCCAATCAGGTTCTTCCGGTCGCGTCCAGCTGTCAAAAAGACGCCCAACACGCAGATCAGCACCACCGTCAGCGCACCGTGAACGCCCAGCAGCGCGCACACCGCGCCCCAGAGGATGCCCAGAATCAAGCCGCAGTCAAACAGCGCATCCCAGATTTGATGCGCCTTGATCAGCGCAACTGCGCGCATCAAAATGCCGGTGGTCAAGTGCACCATGCCCAAACCGAGGCACAGGCCCAGCATCATCATGGGTTCCTCCAGCGGGCTAAACCAGATGGGCGGCAACAGCGACTCGCCAAACCAGCTGCCAAACACCGTGCCCCACAGTACCGTGACCACGCCGCCCATCGTCACGATGGCGACAATCTGCCCCATCATGCCCCTGGGCCTTGCAATCTTCATGAACAGCGCCGCCAGGATCGTCAGAACGATGCCGTAGCCGGCATCCGATACCATCATGCCAAAAAAGCACAGGAAGAACGGCGCCATGATCCACGTCGGGTCGGCCTCATAGGGCGACGGCGCGGCGTACATGTCGGTCACCGCTTCAAACGGCTTGAGGAACCGGCCGTTTCGCATCGCCGTGGGCGGCAGTTCGCCTTCTTCCGGCTCTATCTGTTCCAAATACACCGCATCCGAGAGCTTTTGCAGCGCCGCCTGCAGCTTTTTCACCTGCCGTTCCCGCACCCAGCCCGTGAGCACAAACGTCTTTTCCGTGCGGCCGGATTCCAACGCCAGCGCGGCGCGCTGCTGCCTGATGGAACAGTAGTCGTACAGCCACTGCAGCTTTTCCATCGACTGCGACAGTGTAAGCGCCTCGGCGCCCAGCTGCGCCATGCGCAGTTGCGCGCGCTGGACATCCTCGCGCAGGCGCGCCTGCTCTTCCTTTACGCGGCCCTTGACGGGCAAATTTGCATCTGCAAACCCCGCCGTGCGCAATAGCGACGTCAACGTCTCTTGCTGGTCCCTGTGCACTGCGGCAAAGACGGTGTACACATCGCCGGTTTCCCCTATCTGTTCCACCAGCGCGCCCAGCGCTTGCGCCTGCTGGGCAAATTCTGCATATCCGGCCTGGGGCACAGTGCCCAGCACCATGTACACGTGCGCAGTCGGGCGGATATCGCCTACCTTCGCATCCAGCTGCTCATAGGGGGCCAAAGCCGACAGCGTGTTGTTCCACTGCGCAATGAGCGCCCGCTGTTCGGCCAGCTGCTCGCGCAGTTTGGTGGCCTCGTCCACAGCGCGCCAGTTCTGCGCATCGTCCACCTGGGACAGTTCTTCCTCGGTCATCTCGGGCTTTGGCGTCAATAGGCCCCGCTTGTTGGCATTGTAGGCCGATAGAAAGTCAATGGCCGCGTGGACGCGCGCAAGCGCTGCATCCGCCTCGGCCAGCGTTTGGCCTCCATCGTCCGTCCGCACATCCTGCCCCTCGATGTGGGTGATGTGCAACATGGACAGCCGTTGCAGGCCGTGGGAGATGGCGGCAAATTCTTCGGCCAGGCCGAAGATCGCCACCTTTTGCATCCGGTCAATCGCCATCTTCCGCCATCCTTTCCAGGATGCGCTGCGCCGCCTGCTCCACGCGCGCAAGCGCCTGTTGCTTTTGCGCTTGGATCGCGGCCGTCCCTTCCCGCACGCGCTGCTGCGCCTGGGCCTGGGCCTCTTGTTCAGCTTGCTGCAAGAGCGATTGCGCGCGTGCGCGCGCCTCGCTCAAAATGCGTTCCGCCTCTTTTTGCGCCTCGCGATCGGCCTGTGTGGCCCGATCGCGTGCAGCGCTTTTGGCATCCTCTACAATCTTTGCAGCCTGTTGTTCCGCCTGCTGGAACGAATCGATCACTTGCGCGATCAATTGGCACCACTCCTTTACTTGGTTCCAAACAACCGGTCGCCCGCATCGCCCAAACCGGGCACGATATAGCCGTGATCGTTGAGCTTTTCATCGATGGCGGCCACGTAGATATCCACATCCGGGTGTTCCTTCTGCACCGCTGCGATGCCCTCGGGCGCCGCGATCATATTGACCAGTTTGATGTTCTTGCCCCCGCGCTCTTTGATAAAGCCAATGGCCGCGTTGGCGCTGCCGCCGGTGGCGAGCATGGGGTCGACCACGATCAACTCGCGCTCGGCGATATCGGCGGGCAATTTGCAATAGTATTCCACGGGCTTGAGCGTCTGCGGGTCGCGGTATACGCCAATATGGCCCACGCGCGCCGAAGGCATCAGCTTGAGCATGCCCTCTACCATGCCAAGGCCTGCGCGCAGCACCGGGACGATGCCCACCTTCTTGCCCGAAAGCACCTTGGTCTTGGCCTTGCAGATGGGGGTCTCCACTTCCACTTCGCACAGCGGCAGATCCCGCGTCACCTCGTACCCCATCAGCATTGCAATCTCTTCGGTCAATTCGCGAAACTCCTTGCACGTGGTCTCCTTGTTGCGCAGAATCGACACTTTGTGCTGGACCAGCGGATGGTCTATTTCATATATCTTGCCCATCTCTATACCCCCTGATGATAGGATTGTTCAATCGCCGCAATTTTATCGACGCGCGTCTGATGCCGCCCGCCTGCAAAGGTGCCGCCCAAAAAGGCATCTACGATTTCGCACGCCAGGCTGGGGCCAATCACGCGCGCCCCCAGGCACAGGATCTGCGCGTTGTTGTGTTCGCGGGCCATGCGGGCCGAAAACGTGTCGCCGCACACCGCTGCGCGGATGCCCGGCACCTTGTTGGCCGCCAGCGAGACGCCAATGCCCGTTCCGCAGATCAGGATGCCCAGCAGGTTCTCGTCCTCGCGCACCGCTTTGGCCAGCGGCAGCGCGATGTCCGGATAGTCCACGCTGTTGGTATCCTTGCAGCCAAAATCGCGGCACGCAATGCCCTTTTCCGACAAGTGCCGCACGATCTCGCCCTTCAGCGCAAAGCCACCGTGGTCACACCCAATGGCAATCGTTTGCATTCGTTTCCATCCTTTCTCTTCCACCCTGCATCGGCGGCTTGGGAAGCGTTGCCGCGCCCATTTTGCACAAACGAGGCGCCGCCAGGTGCGTCAAAGCGCTTCTCTATCCGTCACAGGATTCAATCGCAAATTATCCATTAAAACAAGTATAGTTGAATTTTGGCAATCCCGCAAGGGCACCCAGACCGCTTTTGATCACTTTCGGTCATCCATTCGATGCAGTCCAGCGCGGATTGCACCTTCCAATTCCCGCGCGCAGGCAAGGTAGACCGCCACGCTCTGCCCATACGGATCAGGTATGTCCCCTGGCTTTCCATACGCCCATTGCATCAGCGTTTCCACCTTTTGGGGATCGTCGGCCATGGCCTTGACCGCCTGTGCATGCGCCTGGCCCATGCAGATGATATGATCCGCCTCGCGCACCATCTGCGCGGTCAACCGGCGCGCGCGGTGCGTCGATAGGTCCGCTCCCAGCAGCGTCTTGACCGCCTCCACGGCCTGTGCGCTCGCCGGCGCATCCGGCAATGCCATCAGCCCCGCCGAGGCCGCCCGCGTCTGCTGCGGATCGGTCAGCGCATTGTAGATCGCCTGCGCCATGGGCGAACGGCACGTGTTGCCGGTGCATACAAACAGCATCTGTTTCAATCCATATCCTCCCTTTGTACGTCAAATCCGGCCGCGCGCAGCGCCCGGTTCATATACGCCATGCCGGTGTCCTCCATGGGGACGCCCTGAATCAGGATGCGCTGGGCGCCCATCGCATCGGCCTGCCGCAGCGCGGCAAACAGGCCATGCGCCATATCGCCCGCCGCATCGCACAGAATCGTCCGCCGGGCGCCTACCTGCGCTTGGACCGCAGCGCTGCACAAAATCACGGGGGTTTGTCCCATGCGCACCGCCTCGTCATAGCCCCGGCACAGTCGGTCCGCCAGGTGCGGTCCGGGCCAGATCAGCGTCGCCTGCCCGCGCGGCGCGTAGTGCCGGTGCAGCATGCCGGGCGAAGCGGCTTTGCCGTGCACCGGCTCAAACACGCCCTGCGCCACGGTACACGCGCCACACACCGCGACGATCTGCTCGCGCGTCACGCCGCCCGGCCGCAGGATGCACGGCGCCTCGCCACGCGTATCCACTACGGTGGATTCCACCCCCACCGCGCACGTGCCACCGTCCAGGATGAGCGGAATCTTTCCCTGCAGATCTTCCCACACGTGCTGGGCCGTCACCGGGCTGGGACGCCCGCTGACATTGGCGCTGGGCGCCGCGATCGGCCCGTTCTCGCGAATCAACCGCAGCGCCACGGGGTGGCTGGGCATGCGCAGCGCCACGCTGTCCAGCCCGGCCGTCACCACCGAAGGGATCTCGGGCGCCGCCGCCACAATCAGGCTCAACGGCCCGGGCCAGAACGCCTGGGCCAGCTTCTGCGCGCACGCGTTCCAGCACCGGCTAAGCGCCTGCGCCTGCGCGAGCGTGGCCACATGTACGATCAGCGGATTGTCGGCCGGCCGTCCCTTGGCCAAAAAAATACGGTGCACCGCCTGCGCGTCCATGGCAAGGGCGCCCAGGCCATACACCGTCTCGGTCGGAAAGGCAACGACTTCCCCCGCCTGCAGCCATTGCGCGGCCAATTCAAACGCGCGCGCCGGCTGTTCATCCACCGCGATTTTTGTCGTCTGCATCTCGTTCCTCCCACGTATTGCTTCAAAGCGGCGCAGCGCCGCGCTCTTTGCTCTCGCTTGCCGCGCGTGTACGGCACGCGCTCACAGATCTTCCCCGCCTGCCAACCGGTCCGCACGCTCCTTGAGAATCAGCGCATCGATGATCTCGTCGCAGTCGCCGTCCAAAAATGCTTCCAGCTTGTAGAGCGTCACCCCTACGCGATGGTCCGTCACGCGGCCCTGCGGAAAGTTGTACGTGCGGATGCGTTCGCTGCGATCTCCGCTGCCCACCTGGGAGCGGCGGTTTTGCGAAAATTCCTGTTCCTGTTCGCGCTGCATCAATTCCAGCAGGCGGCTCTTCAATACGCGCAGCGCCTTTTCCTTGTTCTTCAGCTGTGACTTCTCATCCTGGCACGTCACCACAAGGCCGGTGGGCAAGTGGGTGATGCGCACTGCGCTGTCCGTCGTATTGACGCTCTGCCCGCCGTGCCCGCCGCTGCGGTACACGTCCACGCGCAGATCGCCCGGGGCGATCTCCACCTCCACATCCTCC
>DXZF01000357.1 GCA_019415425.1 Bacillota bacterium
CTGTTCTCCATGCCGGGACTGATGGACGGCGGGTTTGCCGCACTGGCACGGGCGGCACGGCAAGCGGGTACGCCGGTGTGCGCCGATACGGCGCAGGTGCCAAAGGGTGTGACGATGTCGGATATCGCGCCGATCCTCTCGCAGCTCAACTACTTTTTGCCCAGCTATGAGGAGGCCAGCGTGCTGGCACAGTGTACCGACCCCGCCGAGATCGCCGCGGCGCTCGCAACGGTGTGCCCCGGCGTGGTCATCGTCAAGCACGGGGCAGATGGATGCTATGTCAACGACGGGGCACAGGCGTTCCATGTACCCGCTTTTGCCGTCCACGCCGTCGATACGACCGGGGCGGGCGACAACTTTGTGGGCGGGTTCCTGTACGCATCGCTACAGGGGCTGGAGCTGTCGGCCTGCGTCCAGTATGCCTGTGCCACCGGCGCCATCAGCGTGCAGTCGGTCGGCACCACAACAGGGCTGCGCGATGCGGCACAGGTCGAGGATTTTCTGCGCGCACACGCGTGAAGATATCGGCTTGGGGTTGATGGACGGTATCGCAACATGCCGACGCCGTTGGAGCCTCGCCCGCTGTGGAAAAACATTGCCGCCTCCCCCTGCGCCAACTGCAGCGCGCGGCGGGCGGCCGTACAGGCTGATTTTCGTCCACAAAAAAAGCCCGGGCGGCTTCTCTGAGCTGCCCGGGCTTGATGCGTCTATTCAAACGCCTTTTGATAGTACGCCAGCGCCTTTTCCAGCTTTCGGTACTCTTCGCTGGTCAGCGCGCGCACCGGCCTGCGGCACGCATCGCAGGCAATGACGCCCTTCATCTTGAGCATCGCCTTGATGGATGGAATCGTGGGCACGCCGGCCGTCAATTTTTTGAGCGCAAGCGTGTGGAACGAGAGCTCGCGCGCCCGCTCGTATTCGCCACGGCAAAAGCTCTCATAGATGCCCAACATCAGTTTGGGGTAGACGTATCCGCCGCCCGATACGGTGCCCACCGCGCCGGCGTGCAGCGCCGTCAGGAACAATTGGTCGTTGCCGATGAGCATCTGCGGGCTGCGCTGCGAACAGCACATGTACTCCAGAAAGCGCGTCACATCGTCGCCCGTATACTTCATGCCCATAAAGTTCTCATGCCGGTCCATCAGCGGGCCGAATACCGACGGCACCAGATCCGATTTTGCGTTTTTGGTGATGTTGTACGCGTAGATGGGGTAATCCGGCTCCGCCGGCAACACCTCGTCGTAGTAGTTCATCAGTGCGACGTTGTCCATGGTGAAAAAGACCGGGGTCATCACGCCGGCGCCGTCAGCGCCGATGCGCTTGGCTGCGCGGATGCGCGCAATGGTCTGTTGGGTGGACATGCTGCCGCACTGTACGTATACCACCATGCGCTTGGCGTTTTCCTCGACCACCCACTGCGCCTGCGCATCGCGCTCTTCGGCGCTGAGCAGCATGCCTTCGCCGGTGGTGCCGTTGGGGTAGATGCCGTGCATACCGCAATCCGCCAGATAGCGCACCAGGTTGCGCAGCGAAGCTTCATCCAACTCTCCCGTCCGTGTCATGGGCGTAACGTTGGCGCAGACCACGCCGTAGAGCTTTCGACTTTGTGCAAGTTGTTCGTTCAATGATTTTCCTCCCGGATTTTACCAATTTACCTCAGTATAGCATCCAGAAAAGCAAAATTTCAATCGTTTGAAAAATGATAGCCTTTCATTGTATGAATTGAAATAGCACCCTGTATGTGCGGCAACAGGGCCCTTCGGTTTTCCCGTTCACTGCGTCTGAACGCGCCTGCGCGGCACAAAGCGCCCGCGTCCCCGTTCGCCACACAGCATGCCGTGGTCGATGAGCGTTTCGCCGTGCGAGAGCGTCATCGTGGCAAACCCGTACAGGCGCATGCCGTCAAATGGGCTCCAGTCCACCGGGCTGTGCAGGATACTGGCCGAGACGGTGCGGCTTTTGTCGGGGTCAAACAACACGATATCCGCATCGCTTCCCACCGACAGAGCGCCCTTTTGCGGATACATGCCAAAGAGTTTGGCCGGGTTGGTGGAGGTGACGGCCACCAGCTTTTCCATAGAGATACGCCCTTCTCTGACCCCGTATGTATACAGGACCGGCAACCGCAGCTCCATGGCCGGCAGGCCGTTGGGCGTCTTGATAAAATTGCCGTTGCCCGCTGCCTTGTGCGCAGTGGAGTAGCCACAGTGATCCGAGCTGACCACCGAGATCGAGCCGTCTGCGACGCCTTCCCACAGCGCCTGCTGATCCTCTTTGGAGCGAATGGGTGGGCTGCAGATAAAGTTGGCGCCATCCGGGCGATCGTACACGCTGCTGTTCAATGCCAGATAGTGCGTACACGTTTCGGCTGCCACGTGATGCCCCGCCGCCTGCGAGGCGCGCAGCATCTGCAACCCTTCGCGCGTACTGAGATGGAAGATGTACAGATTGCCGCCCGCCGCCTCATTCAGATACAGCGCCCGGTGCACGGCCTCCGCCTCCACGAGGTTGCCCTTGGCAATGGGAAAGTAGTGCGGGCTGGTCTCGCCCCTTTGGATACAGGCCTCCTCATTAAAGCGGGTGAGCGCATCGTTTTCGGCGTGCACACCGACCCAGGCGCCCAGCGGCACAGACTGCCTGAGCATGTTGTAGATCACACCGTCATCTGCCATGCGATTCTGACGCGAATACGTCATATACACCTTGAACGACGGCACATTGCTCGCCACGACATTGGGCATGGCGTCGATGGTGGCCTGGCTGCTGATGGTGGGGCAGGCGTGCACGCCATAGTCCACAACGGAATCCCTGGCAAACTGCGCGAGGCGCATCTGTACCGTCTGCTGCAGATCATACGCTTTGTCCCACTGGATGGCAAAATCCAGCACCGTGGTAATGCCGCCAAACGCGGCCGAAACGGTGGCGGTATAGAAGTCGTCGGCCGCAAACCCGTCGCCAAAGCGCTGTTTGATGTGCACGTGCGGGTCGATCAACCCCGGCAATACCATCTGCCCGCCGGCGTCGATCACCTCTTTGGCCAATGTGGGGTCGATATCCTGTGCGATGTCTGCAATCTTTCCGCCTTCGATGGCGATATCGGCCTGAAAGCTCCGTTCGGCCGTAACGAGTTTCCCCCTGCGAATCAACAGATCATACATGAGATGACACATCCTTTCCAAAGATAGGTTTATAGCGTATAGCGCGTCTGATGGATGCAGTTGGCCTGGATTGCCAGAAGATTGAGCGCGCGCCTGTAGCCCGCGGGAATGACCATCTGCCCCTGTTCAAATTCCAACGGCTGTACAAACAGTCCCGCCGTGGGTTTGAGATACCCGTTCTGTTCCCCGGCCGCGGTAACCCCACAGCGCGCGCCGATCAGCGTCTCGTGGTAGCAACCGACATCGGCCGCCACGCCGTTGCCGATGAGCGGCTGAATGCCATAGC
>DXZF01000358.1 GCA_019415425.1 Bacillota bacterium
CAAATGCCCGCAGCTGATCTGCCTACCCCCTCACTTTGACCGGTATCGGCGCATTTCCGACATGGCCAACGCCATCTACAACCGCTATACCGACCGGGTGGAGCCGTTTGGCATCGATGAGAGCTGGTTGGAATTGACGGGTTGCGTACCCGACTTTGCCGCTGGCGTCGAGGTGGCGCAGCAGATTCGCCGCACCATCTCCGCGGAGCTGGGCGTGACGGTGTCCATTGGCGTCTCTTTCAACAAGGTATTTGCCAAGTTGGGCAGCGATCTGAAAAAGCCGGACGCGGTCAGCGTCATCGATCGCGCGCACTTTCGGCAACTCCTGTCCGACCACCCGTGTGAAGAGCTGTTGTATGTGGGGTCCGCCACCAAACGGCGGCTCAACCGCATTGGCGTGACCACCTTGGGCGAATTGGCACAGTGCAATCCGGCCATTCTCAAGGGCCTGCTCGGCAAATGGGGGCTGGTGCTGCACGCCTTTGCAAACGGGCAGGATCGTTCGCCGGTAGCCGTATACGGTACCGCCCCATCGTGCAAGGGCATCGGCAACAGCACCACCATGGCATACGATCTGACAGAGCGCGAGTCCGTCAAGCAGGTGCTGTACATGCTGTGCGAGAGCGTCAGCGAGCGCATGCGCCGCCAGCACCTCCGTGGAAGCACCCTTTCACTGTGGCTGCGTCAGTCCAATTTGCAGAGTTGCACAAGGCAGACTGCGCTGCCAACCCCCATCCAGAGCAGCCGGCAGATGGCCATGGCCGCGCTGTCCATCCTGGACACGCACTGGCAAGGAGAGCCCCTGCGCAGTCTGGGGGTGCGCATGACGGAGCTGTGCCGAGACGACGCGTCGCAGCAGATGTGCCTGTGGCCCACCGAGGACGAACGAGACATCCAGCTGGATGCGTGTGTAGATACCTTGCGCGCCCGGTTTGGGCACGCCTGCATTCACCGCGCGCTGTGTTTGACCCGCCCGGCGCTGTACGTCAACCCCATTGAGGAGAACACCATTCATCCCGTTCCGTTTTTCCGCGATGCACTACCGGTACGGGCAAAATGAGGAGGAATTTCCATGCAACACTACGCCTTGTCCGTCTATGCCAGATTCAACTTTGACGGCACCATCGTGCCCTGTTCGCTGACGCTGCCGGATGGCCGCAGCTTTTCCATCGACCGCGTACTGGACGTGCGCCCGGCAGCCAGCCGCAAGGTGGGTGGTTGCGGCATCCGTTACCTGTGCAGAGTCCATGGCCGGCAGGTGGCCCTGTTTTTGGAGGATACGCACTGGTTCTTTGAACCCTGCGACTCATAGCAACAGGGGGCTTTCTTCAAAGCCCCCTGTTCTCTTTGCTCCCTTGCCGGTTTCAGATGATCACGACGGGCTTGATCAGATCGGCCGGCTTGTCCTTCATCAGCATCAGCGCCTCCGGGATTTTGTCCATGCCCTGGAAGCGATGGGTGACCAGCAGGCTGGTATCCAGTTTGCCGGTCTGAAGCAGCGCCGCCATCTTCTCCATCTTGCGGCGTCCGCCCGGCGTCAATCCACCGTTGATCTTCTTGTGGCCCATGCCCACGCCCCATTCGATGCGCGGGATGCGGATATAGTCGCCCTCGCCCAGGTAATTGACATTGCCAATCACTCCGCCCGGCTTGAGCATGCGCACGGCCTGATCGAACGTATCCACGTCCCCGCCTGCAATGATCACGCGGTCGACCCCTTTGCCTTCCGTGCGCAGCAATATCTGTTCCACAATATCGCCCTCGCGGTAGTTGACGATGTCGGTCGCGCCGTACGCCCTTGCCACCTCTATGCACTTGGGCCGCGAACCCACGGCATAGACGTGCGAAGCGCCGCGCAGATTGGCGCCGGCCACTGCCATCAGCCCCACCGGGCCGATGCCGATCACGCACACGGTATCGCCCAGCTCGATCTCCGCCAATTCCGCCCCGTGAAAACCGGTGACCACCATATCCGGCAGCATCACGGCCTGGACCGGGTCCACATCCGGCGGCAACAGCGCCAGGTTGGCATCGGCCTGATTGACGTGAAAGTACTCGGCAAACACGCCATCTTTGAAATTGGAAAACTTCCAGCCCGCCAGCATGCCGTCTGCGTGCTGAGGGAATCCTCCCTGCGCCTGCACCGCCAACCAGTTGGGCGTGATGGCCGGCACAATCACGCGATCGCCCGGTGCAAAGTCCTGTACCAATTCGCCCGTCTCCACCACCTCGCCCACCGCTTCGTGGCCCAGGATCATGTCGTGCCGCTCGCCCAGCGCGCCCGCCCACACCGTGTGGATATCCGATGTGCAAGGCGCAATGGCAATGGGCCTGACGATTGCATCCAGCGGCCCGCACTGCGGACGCGGCTTTTCAATCCATCCCACGCGCCCAATGCCCAACATGGCAAAACCCTTCATTGTATACACACTCCTCTTCTTTGCAGTAAGGGTAGTGTGCGCCGGGCTCACCATCCCTATACGGGCAGTAAGCATTTCGATCGTGCGGGCCATCGCCGTGGCAAGCGCATACCCGTCCATACGATTTGCATCAAACGTCGATAAAAATATCACAATTTTGATTGATATTTTTTACACAATATGGTATACAGAAAACAGACTTGCCGGCGCAAAAGCGTGTGGCGCATCGCATGGGCACGACGTCTCTTTGCCCGTAATCCTTTGAAAGGCGGTTCTCTACCATGATGGACAAACCCTTTTTTCTATCCACCAAGATTCACCAGTTCGATACGCTGGACACATTCGTCCAGGAGTTCGCGCCCACAGAGCGCGACCTGATCGTCTCCAATCGCTTCATCTACGATCCCCTGATCGCCCCACTGCATTTGCCGTGCAAATGTCTGTTCCAGGAAGATTATGGCAGCGGCGAACCCACGGATGTGATGGTGGAAGGCATGTTAAAGGCGCTGGATGGATTTGACCCGGCGCGCATTATCGGCATTGGCGGCGGCACGGTGATCGACATCTGCAAGGTGCTCGCGCTCAAGCCGTTTGCACAATTGGACGAGCTGTTCGACGATCCGTCCAAACTCGTCAAAGCCAAGGAGACCATCATCCTGCCTACCACGTGCGGCACCGGCAGCGAGGTGACCAATGTGGCCGTCTTCCAACTGACGCGCAAGCACACCAAAAAGGGCATTGCGCACGAGAGCCTGTACCCGGACCACGCCGTGCTGATTCCGCAGATGCTGTCCACATTGCCGTACAAGTTCTTCCTCTTCTCTTCGGCAGACGCGCTGATTCACGCGGCGGAATCGTATCTTTCGCCCAACGCATGCGTGTACAGCGAGCTGTTCTCCGTTTCGGCCATCCGCACGATTTTAAAGGGCTATAAGGAACTGGTGCAGTATGGCGAAGAGCACCGCAAGGCGCTGTTTGAGGACTTCATGCTCGCCGGCAACATTGCGGGCATCGCGTTTGGCTATGGCGGCACCGGTACCGTGCACGCCATGTCGTACCCGCTGGGCGGCAACTACCATGTGGCGCACGGTGAGAGCAACTATCAGTTCTTCACCGCCGTGTTCAAAGCGTACAACGAGCTGCAGCCCGAGGGCAAAATCCAGTCGTTCAACGCCATCGTGCGCGAGGTGTTGGAGCTTGAGGCAGATGCCGACGTATGCCAGGCGCTGGATGCGCTCATCGGCACGCTCATCCCGCTGCGCAAGCTGCGCGAATACGGCATGAAGGAAGAGGAGATCGTCACGTTTACCGACAGCGTGCTCAACGAACAGCAGCGCTTGCTGCGCAACGCGTATGTGCCGATCACGCACGAGGTGATGGAGTCCATCTACCGCAGCCGTTTCTGATGGGTTATCGATACGCAAAGGGCCTTCGATCTGCCAGCATCGAAGGCCCTTTTTCGTCATTTCTGCTCGGTTGCCGTTTCGCCCGAAGATACAAAATGCACCGTGCCGGGCTTGCGCGCGGCGGCGGGCCGGTTCATGCCAGAGGCCGGATAGCCCAGCGCCACCGCGCCGCACACGATATGGCTCTGTGGAATGCCGTACGCATCCAGCTGTGCGCGCACGCGCGGCTCGTCCGTCGTCCAGGTGAGCTGGTTGATATAACAGCTGCCGATGCCCAGGCTCTGTGCAGCCAGCAGCATGTTCTGAATTGCGCACGCGCTGTCGGCCATGGCGTTGCTGTACGCGCGCTCATTGCTGACGATGACGAGCACGGGAGCGTGATACGTAAAGGAGAACGCCTCGTTCTCCCGCGCACGCCGCTGATACGTGTGCTTGGTGGGATAGTCATCCGGCGCGATGACCAGTTCGCAAAACACCTCGCGTATCAGGGCGTCCAGTGCCCGCAGATCTTCGGGGTGGGTCAGCACGGTAAAGCGCCAGCTCTGGTGGTTGGAACCGCTGGGCGCATAGCATGCCGCCTGCAAAATGGCGTCCAGTACATCGCGCTCGGGTACCTGCGGCAAAAAATGGCGGATGCTGCGTCGCTGTAAAATGGTCTTTAGCACTTCATTCATCGTATTCATTCCCTTTTCGTGCCGTCAATTCGCCTGTGGGAATTGCGCATTGGCCTCTTTTGTGCGTATAATAACATAGATTGTTTCACCATTTCAAAACGCCCGGCAATAGCCGCCCATAAGCGAGGTTATCTGTATGATTGCACCGGCAAAAAGAGAATTTATCGAGTTCATGATGCAGGCAGACGTGCTGCGCTTTGGCCAGTTCAAGACCAAGAGCGGCCGCATGTCTCCGTACTTTGTCAACACCGGAAACTACAAGACCGGCGCGCAGATCGCGACGCTGGGCAAGTTCTACGCCCAGTTGGTTGCGGATACGTGCGGCGATGCGTTTGACGCCATGTTCGGCCCGGCGTACAAGGGAATTCCGCTGGCCACGGTCACCGCGGCTTCGCTCTCCACCCTGCACGGGATCGACAGGCCGTTTTTCTTCAATCGCAAGGAAGCCAAAGATCACGGTGAAGGCGGCAGCCTGGTGGGCTATACGCCGCAGGATGGCGACCGCATCATCATCATCGAGGACGTGATTACGGCCGGAACCGCGGTGCGCGAAACGGTGCCGCTGCTGCAGGCGTGCGCCAATGTGAGCGTGCAGGATATGTTCATCTCTGTCAATCGGTGCGAAGTGGGGCAAAACGCCCAAAAGACCGCCGTAATGGAAGTCAAGGAGCAATTCGGCATCCAGGTGCACGCCATTGTGGATGTGCGCGATATCCACGCGTATCTGCAGGAGGTCGGCACGTACGGCGAAGTGCTGCAGCACATGGAAGCGTACATGGAGCAGTACTGCCTGTTTGATTGAGGCATCGCAAACGTTAAAGCGCGCAGGGGTTCATCCTCTGCGCGCTTTTTGCTGCACATTTTTTGTATGGCATACGCCCTGCAGGGCATCGGTCTGCGTCCAATGTATCCCTTGTGCGCATGCCACCCAAACCATAACGGGCCCCAGGCACCGGTCAACGGCGGCACAATCCTGCGGAGCATCCATTTGACGCGGGTTCGCTCCCTCGCTTGTCCCCTCCGTTGCCCTATGCGAATAGGGCCGCACTTAGGGCTGGACGATACGCCCGTCCTGTTCTCTCCACAGCCCCATGCCGATCGCCACGCGCCGCACCAGGCCCGCCACCACGAACAGCATCAGCGCTTCGAGCGGGCACAGCGCAGCGTTCTTGAGCAGGCGCAGCGGCAGCAGCGCGGTAAACGCATCTCCATACAGCATGGATAGCCAGATCGTATTGAGCAGCACGTTGCCAATCAGGTTGACCAGCCCCTTGGCGAGCAGGGCGCGCCAATAGGTGACATTCTGCCTGTACAGCACGCACCCGTAGATCAGCCCCCCCACCACGGCCGTGATGGTGAAGCCGGGAAAGTATGCGCCGCGTGGGTTCATCAGGTACGAAACCACCTCGGTCAGGCACCCTGCCCCCATGCCCACTGCCGGGCCAAAGAGCATGCCCACCATGGCCATGGTCAAAAAGCCGAACCCCACGCGCAGTTCCGGCAGCACCTGTACACTGCCCACATAGTCCAAAATGATGTTGAGCGCCACCAGCATCGCCACCAGCGTCAGGGTGCGCAAGTGCCTGTACTCCCGGGCCGATGCCGCCCAGGTCTCTCTTAACGTCTGCATACAAAAAACACCTCCCCAAATTTGTTGCCACAAATGGGAAGGTGTCTCCTCTCCCGGTTGTAGCAGCGGGATGCGACCACTGCACCGCAAGTGAAACACTTTTCGTTCAGACAGCAACTCCCCGTCTATCTGACACTTCACGCGCAATGGCCTACTCTGCCAAATGGATCACCTTTATTATAAGGGGTTGTACCGGTTTTGCAATGGGCTTTTGCCAATCTCCTCCGTACAATTTTACATGCGCGCATCCAAAAAAGCGCATCCGTTCTCGGATGCGCTTGCACGGTTCAACTGCCGTGTTGCTCTTTTTCCACGCGGCGCAGCTTGTACAGCCGCTGCATCAGTCCGCGGGCGCCGTCGGTTTCCAGCTGTGGTTCGATGCCCTCGGGCGGCATATAGCGGATGTCCTCAAAGCGCGTGCCGTCCTCGTAAATGGTGGTCACGCGTCCCATCTGCGAGAGCACATCCTGTGCGCTGCCCGCCGCGCTCTGCAAGCCATTTAACCGTTGCTGCAGATCCTGCACCATCTGCTGCAATTCCTCGGCCGATTGCGACTGGCGCTCGCTTAAGCAACGCTCCAATTTGAGCACCCTCGCGCGCTCCTCTTCCAGATGGTTTTCCAACTCGCGCACGCGCGTCTGGGCAGACAGCATCAATTCGGCCGCATCCTGGTATCCTGCGCGGGCCACTTTGAGCTCCACCGCCAGATTGATATTTTCTTCGATGACCTGCTTCATCCGCTCGTCCAGTTCCCCGCGCTGTTGTTCCGCCTGTTTTTCCAGCGCGTCCAGAAAGGACTGTACCTGTTTGCGGTTGTAACCAAACAGGGATCGTTTGAATTTGGTGCGCACGCGCGTTCCCCCTTATTCTCCTACTGAATGCCCGCTGTACTTGGCAATCAACTTTTGCTTGAGCACGTATAGCGGCTGCGAAAGGTCTACCTTGTAGATGTGCGGTTTGCGCAGGCGCTTGTACTCGTCCCAGAAGCAATCCAGCTCTTTGGCCGCATACGCCTGAATCTGTTTGAGCGTGGGGCTCTGGTAAACCTGCTGGCCGCGCACAAACACCGGCACCAACAGTTCGCGCATGGTGTAGTGCGTCAGCGTCATCTTTTTCCACGTCTCATTGGGATCAAAGATGGTCAGCGGTTTGGATTCGTCGTACTGTTCGTCCGCCAGGCAGATGAGGTCGGCCATCGCCTTGTGCGTGCGCTTGTCATAGATGCGGTACACCGTCTTGTAGCCGGGGTTGGTGATCTTGGCCTCGTTGTCAGACAGCTTGATGCGCGGCAGCATTTTGCCATCGCGCTCCAGGGCCGAGAGCTTGTACACGCCGCCCAGGGACGGGTAGTTTTCGCTCGTGATCAATTTTGTTCCCACGCCCCAGGTATCGATGCGCGCCCCCTGGCTGCGCAGGTCGGCGATGATCTCTTCATCCAGATCTGAGGACGCCACGATCTTGGCGTTGGGGAATCCCGCCTCGTCCAGCATGGCGCGCGCCTTTTTGGACAGATAGGCAAGGTCTCCAGAGTCCAACCGGATGCCCAGCGGCTCGTGCCCTTTTTCGCGCAGTTCCTTAAAGACCGTGATCGCATTGGGTACGCCCGAGCGCAGCGTATCATAGGAGTCCACCAGCAACAGGCACGCATCGGGGTACGCCTCGGCATAGGCGCGGAACGCCTCCAACTCCGAATCAAACGACATCACCCAGCTGTGGCCGTGCGTGCCGCTGACCGGCACGTCGTACAGTTGGCCCGTGAGCACGTTGGAAGTGCCCACGCATCCGCCGATGATGGCCGCGCGCGCACCGTAAATTCCGGCATCCGGTCCCTGCGCACGGCGCAGGCCAAACTCCAGCACGCTTCCCTCTTTTCCCGCCGCATAGCACACGCGGCTGGCCTTGGTTGCGATCAGCGTCTGGTGATTGATGAGCGTCAACAGGGCCGTTTCCACCAGCTGTGCCTGCATGATGGGCGCTTTGATGCGCAGCAGCGGCTCGCCGGGGAACACCGGCGTGCCCTCAGGAATGGCATACAGGTCGCCGGTAAAGCGCATGTGCCGCAACGTATCCAAAAACCCTTGGTTGAACAGGTGTAGCGAATCCAGATAGCGGATATCTTCCTCTTCAAAGCGCAGGTTGTTGATGTACTCGATGGCCTGCTGTAGCCCCGCCACCAGCGCATAGGAAGAGTTGCTGGCCGTTCTGCGGAAGAAGAGGTCAAACACCGCCTCTTCATCGGTACCACGCAGATAGTGGCCGTACATCATGGTCAACTGGTATAAGTCCGTCATCATGGTCAGATTGCGTTCTGCCATCGTCTATTCATCCTCCTGTTTGGCGATTCGGTATCGCTCGGGCACTTCAGGCCCCTTGTATCCGCCTTTTCTGTACACATACACCAGCATGGCGATGGATATCACCGCCATCACCGCACTGACCGCCTGCGAAACCCGGATGGTGCCAAACACCATCAGGCTGTACTCCGGCAGCCGCATTCCCTCCAAGATGGCGCGCGCACTGCAGTACATTGTACAATAC
>DXZF01000359.1 GCA_019415425.1 Bacillota bacterium
GTATCGTAGATGGCCATGCCCGCCGTGATGGAGCCGCCGGGGCTGTTGATGTAGAACATGATGTCCTTATCCGGGTCCTCGGCCTCCAGAAAGAGCAGCTGCGCGATGATCACACTGGCACTGTGGTCGTTGACCTCTCCATCCAAAAAGATGATGCGGTCGCGCAGCAGCCGCGAATAGATATCGTAGCTGCGCTCGCCCCGGTTGGTCTGTTCAATGACAATGGGCACATAACTACTCATTAAATCTCCTCCAATGGAACCAGTGTATGTTTACTCGGCCGGTTGGTTGTCAGCCTTGGCCGACTTTTTTGCGGTTTTTTTGGCGGGCGCCTTCTTAGGCTTTTCCTCTGCGGCCGCCTCCGCCTTTTCCGCATCCTTTTTGGCCGTCTTCTTGGCGGCGGCCTTCTTGGGCTTTTCCTCTACAGCCGCTTCGGCCTTTTCCGCGTCCTTTTTGGCCGTCTTCTTGGCGGTGCTCTTCTTGGGCTTTTCGCCGTCCGCTTCCGCATCCGCCTTCTTGGCCGTCTTTTTGGCCGCGCTCTTCTTGGGTTTGACCTGCTTGGCGTTGTCGAGCAAGAAGTCCAGCGTCTTTTCGATGGCCACATCCTCGGCAAAGTAGGTGCGGTCCTGCTCGGTGAGGTTCTTTTCAAACTCCTCTACCTTTTGGCCGTAGCGCTCGGCGTATTCGGCGATGCGCTTTTGCACCTCTTCGTCGGTGGCCTTGATCTCTTCGCGCTTGGTGATCTCATCCAGCACGATCTGGTTTTTGACGCGGCGCTCGGCATCGGGGCGGGTCTGCTCGCGCATCTCCTGCAGGGTGATGCCGGCGTACTTGCAGTAGTCCTCCAGCTTGAGGCCCTGGTACTGCAGGCGCGTGGCGAAGTCGCGCACGATGTTGTCCATCTGGGCCTCGATCATCGCGTCGGGGATCTCCAGCTTGGCATTCTCGGCCGCCTTTTCGATCACTTCGTTCTGCATGGCGGTCTTGGCGGTGCGCTCGGCCTGCTCCTGCAGGTTCTTCTGGATGTCGGCCTTCCACTCGTCCAGCGTGTCGAACTCCGAAGCGTCCTTGGCCAGGTCGTCGTCGATCTCGGGCATTTCGCGCTCGCGTACCTCGTGCACGAACACCTCGAACACCGCGTGCTTGCCCGCCAGCTCCTCGGCGTGGTATTGCTCGGGGAATTGTACCGGGATCTCGCGCCAGGCGCCGGTCTCGATGCCGACCATCGCGTCCTCAAAGCCCGGGATGAACTGGCCGCTGCCGATGTCCAGCTGCGCCTTCTCGGCGGTGCCGCCCTCAAAATAATCCTCCCCGATTTTGCCCTTGTAGTCAAAAATGATACGGTCGCCCTGCTGGATGGGGCGGTCTACCTCCACGTAGCGCACGCGCGCATCGCGGGCGCGCTCCAGCTCGGCCTGCACCATCTCAGGGGTGACGGTGGCCTCCTGCTTTTCGATGGAGAGGCCCTTGTAATCGCCCAGCTCCACCTCGGGGTACACCGCCATGGTGAAGATCAGCTTGAGGTCCTCGCCCTCCTTGGCGCTCTCAATCGCCACCGAGGGGCGGCCGACGATGTCGATCTTGTGCTCTTCGCACGCATCGGCAAGCGCCTTGGGCGCCAGGTCGTCCACAGCTCCTTCAAAGAAAATGTCCTTGCCGTAGTGCGCCTCAATCACCTTGCGCGGGGCACGGCCCTTGCGGAACCCCTGCACGGCAAAATGTCCGCGCTCGCGCGTATAGGCGCGCTCCAGCGCCTCGGAAAACGCCTGCGCGGGCAGCGTCACGTTTACCTGTACGGTGCTCTTTTCGAGCTTTTTCATCGTCGAAGCCATTGGCACTCACAACCTCCATCAAAAATCAGGCGTCTCGCCCAAAGTCTACCATAGTCGATTCATAATTATATTACAGCCTGTCGGTTTTTTCAACTTTTCTTGTTTTGCTGTCGAAAGGGGGGAATCGCGGGCCGCCGGTGCGTTCACTGGGCGCAGAAGAGCGGCAGGATCGCGTCGATGGCGGGCGCCTGCCGCATCCAGCCGCGCACCTGCTGCGGCCTGAGTGCGCCGGTGAGCGCCAAAAGCCCCAATCCGTGCGCGGGCAGATCGTACCACGCTTTGCCCACGCGTGCGACGTACCCGCATTGCGCCTGCGCCCCACTGCGCTGCAAGCGGTGCAGATTGCGCAGCGCCGCGCGTCGGGAACTCCCCAGGGCCAGCAGGCTGGCCACGGGCTCCACGCCGCCGTGTGCCGCGTCCTTTTGCAGCGCGAGCGATCGGGCGCCGTCGCTGTGCACCCCGCCCGCGCGGTCCATGTACGCACAGGCGCCAAACGGCTGCCGCCCGGCCTCCCTGCGCTGTGCGCGCACCGCCGCCCGCCCCGCGCGCGCCTGCCGGGTATACCGGCCGGCGGGCCAGAACAGCTGCGGCAGCAGGTAGCTGTACAGCGAACCGGCGCGGCTCATGGGCGCGCCGCACGCGCGCTTGCCGCCGTACACGTCGTTTAAGTGCGCAAGCGCCTGCGCCGGGATTTGCGAGAGCCCCACGGCGACCAGCGCCGCCAGGTACCCC
>DXZF01000036.1 GCA_019415425.1 Bacillota bacterium
TATAAGAGACAGGTACTGTACCGTGCCGGGCAGATGGTGCGCCTGCAGATAGTCCTTGACCGCCACCGCCGCGGCCAGCGAACCGGCGCCAAGCGCGTTGTGCCCGCACCCGTGACCATTGCCACCCGGCTCAATCGGGCAGTGCTGCGTGCCGCCCGCCTGCTGCGAGAGCAGCGAGAGGGCGTCGTATTCGCCCAAAAATCCCACGGCCGGCTTGCCGGAACCGTACGTGGCGATAAACGCCGTAGGGATGCCCGCTACGCCCATTTCCACGGCAAAGCCCTCGGATTGGAGCAGTGTGCTGAGCGCCTTTGCCGACTGCACTTCGTGGAACCCCAGTTCAGGGTGTGACCAGACCTCGTCGCTGACGGCGGAGAACAGCGCCGCCTTCTGATCGATCAGGCTGGAAATCTCTTTGGCCAGTTGCATCAAAAAACCCTCCCCAAAGGATGATCAGGATACTTCCATTATGCGCAATATGCAATATATGTCAATAGATATTTGAATAAAATTCGATATAATTGGATAAATATTCAACTTGACGTGTGGCGCAGCGCGGCGTATGCCGGCCTGATGCACGCTTGTGGGGACGATGCCGCGCCATATGGCCGCAGTGGGAAGCAGAGGAGCCTTACAAAAAATGGACGGAGAAATGCGCGAAAAAGCGTGGGCTTTGTCGTCAACTTCCTTGAATACCCGCCTGTTCGATGATACAATGTTACCATAGCAAAGTTTGTTCCCAATCGAAAAGAAAGGCGTTGATGAAGGATGGTTTCCAGCGGGGATATCAAGATTTTCGCAGGGTCAACAGGCAAGCCGTTCGCACGGAGGATGTGCGAGTACATCGGGTGCGAGCTGGGCGACAGCGAAGTCATCACGTTCTCCGACGGCAATATCTTTGTGCGCGTCAAGGAGACGGTACGCGACAAGGACGTATTCGTGGTGCAGCCGATCGGCCTGAACCCCAACAACGAGTTCGTGGAGATTCTGTTCTGGATGGATGCGCTCAAGCGGGCGAGCGCCAACTCCGTCACGGCCATTATCCCCTATTTTGGCTATGCCAAAGGGGATAAGAAGGACGAGCCCCGCGTGTCCATTCGCGCGCGCGTGTGCGCCGACTGCATCGAGAATGCCGGCGCGGATCGCGTGGTGATCATGGACCTGCACGCGCCGCAGGTGCAGGGCTTTTTCAGCAAACCCATGGACCACCTGTACAGCAAGCCCATCCTGTGCGAGTACGTCAAGTCGCTGGGCATTGTGGACAACCTGGTGGTCGTCTCGCCGGATGCGGGCTTTGCCAAGGATGCGCGCGGCTATGCCGACTACCTCGGCACGCCGGTGGCCATTGGCGACAAGACGCGCGTGGCGCACGATGAGAAGGCCAAGGTGCTGGAAGTGATCGGCAACGTGCAGGGCAAGGACTGCCTGATCGTGGACGACTTCAGCATCTCGGGCGGCACGATTGTGGAGATTGCCAACGCCGTCAAGGAGAAGGGAGCGCGGCACATCTACGCGTGCCTGAGCCACTTGCTGATCCGCGAAAAGGGCCTGCAGGCCATCGACAACAGCCCGGTGGAGATGCTGATTTCCACCGACTCGGTAGAGAATCCGTACATCCGCGGCCACGAGAAGATCCGCATCGTATCGGTGGCGCCGCTGTTTGCCGAGACGGTGCGCCGCATCAACAGCCGCGAGTCGGTCAGCCCGCTGTTCAACAAGGTGCCGCTGCGCATCATTGAACACATCCAAGACGAAATCTGACCGTTGACGCCATTGCCAAATTTCAGATGCCGGCGCCTGTGACAGGGCGCCGGCGCGCTGTGCAGAGAGCAGATGGAGATGGATCGGGAAACGCGAACCGGATCCGGAAAAGAGGCGTGAGGGAAGCCTTCCTCACGCCTCTTTTCCATTGCAGTGCGGAGCGCCTGCGCGCATGTTTGCGGTTTACAGCGGGCGCTGGGGCGGCGTGCCAAACGCGTTTTTGTAGTAGCTGTTGCGCTGATACAGCGCGCCACACGGGTTGTGCGCCAACACGCGATCCTTGACGACGAGCACGGTGCACGGCGCCTCGGCGTGCTGCATGAACAGCGAGTCGTGCCCGACGCACAGGCCGATCAGGATGTTGAACTGCGTGTGGGCCTCATTGAGCAGCGCCGCCTGCGCGATGGGGTTGCAGGCCGATTCATGGCGGCCCGGGCGCACCTTGTCGGCATCCGTCAGGCCCATGGCCTCTTTGGCAATGCCGCCGTTTTTGCAGCAGATCGAGGAGACTGTAAGCCCGTGCTCGCGCAGCAGGCGGCAAAAGATGCGCGCTTCCTCGTGCAGGCCGGTGCAAAACGCCACGCCGACGTGCGCGTACCCCATGGCCTTGCAGAACTCCAACGTCTCGCGCACGCGCGACCACTGGCAGTACCCCTGTGACTCCATCTTGCAGCTGTTCTGATAGAACGCCGCCGTCTGTGGCGCGCGGTACGCCTCGGGCATGGATGCATACAGCGCGGCATGCGTGCGCATGGGGCAATTTTGCGGCGCGCCCTCGATCGAATCGGTCTTGCACGCCTTTTTCTGGCAATCGGCACAGGTGAGCATGGACAAACCTCCCTCAGTGACATCCCGGCAGGTACGGGCGTATCCGCCGGGCAGCCCCTGCAAAGCGCGGGGCGTTCTGGCATTGGTTCGATCATACCACCATGGCACGGCGGTGGCAATGTAAAAAATCAAAAAAAGGACCCGTATGGATCCTTTTGGACGTCTTATTTGCGGTGCGTGTCGTTGTACACCTTGAGCCGGCCCATGGCGCGTGCGATGGATGCGCGGGCACGGATGAAATCCCGACTGCTCTCGGGGTGATGCATGCGCTCGTTGGCGCGCGCCATGGACTCCTGCGCACGGCGTTCGTCGATCTCCTCCGGCCACTCCGCCGTCTGCACCAGCACCCGGATGCTGCCGGCCACCACCGCGATGAATCCGGCAGAGACAAATGCCTCGCGCCATTGCCCCGCCTCCTTGATGCGGATGGGGCCGCCGTCCAGCGCCGCCGCCATGTTGATGTGCTCGGGCAGGATGCCGATCTCGCCATCCGTCCCGGTGACGACGATCATCTCCACATCGCCGTTGAAGAAGATGCGGTCCGGCGTCACAATTTCCAGCGGCATGGTTTTGGCCATGGCCTACGCCTCCTGTTCGCGCGCCTTGCGCCGCGCGTCGTCGATATCGCCCACCATCAAAAACGCCTGCTCCGGCAGATCGTCGCACTTGCCGTCCAGGATCTCGCGGAACGAGGCGATGGTATCCGCCACCGGCACGAATTTGCCCGGCGTGCCCGAGAACACCTCGGCCATGAACATGGGCTGCGAGAGGAAGCGCTGCAGGCGGCGCGCACGGTTGATCACGACGCGGTCCTCTTCGGCCAGTTCATCCATGCCCAAAATGGCGAGGATATCCTG
>DXZF01000360.1 GCA_019415425.1 Bacillota bacterium
AGGCCCTTGTATACCTGTTCCAGCCGCTCGCTCACCAGTTTAAACGACTGGCCAATGCGCTCTTCGAGCGTCTTTTGCAACTTTTCATCCACGGTCATGCGCATCTGTTCCAGCTGCTGTGCGTTGTCCTTTTGCATGGCGGCGATGCGCTGTTCCATCGTGGCGCGCACGGCCTCCAGCCGCTGATCGGTGCCGGTGCGCAGCTGTTCGAGCTTTTGCTCCGTCTGTTGGGAAAAGCCGACAAAGCGCGCGTCTATGGCGCGCATACCATCTGAGACAGTGCGCTGCAAGGTATCATTGCTGCCCTTGAGCTGTTGCGTCAGTTCCGACAGACGCTTGTCCTGCATCTGCGCAGTTTGGGACTGCGTATTTTTGAGCAATTCGCCCAAGGTCAGCATATTGTGCTGCACGGCCTGCGTATTTTCCTGGCGCACGCTGCGGATTTCCTGCTGCAATTGCGCAGTTGCACGATCGATGGACGCGTTGCCACCGTCCTTGCGCCGCAGTACGGCCAGGAGCGTGCAGATAGACAAGAGCGCGCTCAGCGCACACAGCGCGATGATGATCCACTCCATGGACATTCCCCCATATACAAAAAGGCCGCAGGGCCTCGGTCCGACGTCGAAAGAAAAGAATTGCGCAGATGAACCCGGCGGCAGAGGCAATCGTGGCAGCCGGGCAAGGCGCTTGCGCCCGCCCGGCCTCACCACGAGGTGTTTGACATGTGTACACGGCCCGTCGCCGCACAACGGCGCTTATCGGGCGGCTTCCAGCGCCTTTTGCGCCTGCTCGACCACGTGTTCCACCGTGAAGCCGAACTGCGCAAACAGGACGTTGGCCGGCGCGCTGGCGCCAAAGTGATCCAGGCACACCAGCTGCCCCGCATCGCCTACGACGCGGTGCCAACCAAACGAACTGCCGGCTTCCACGCCTACGCGCGCCTTGCATTGCGCGGGCAATACGCTTTCGCGGTAGGCCTCATCCTGTGCAAAGAACAGCTCCATGCACGGCATGCTCACCACGCGCACGCGCTTGCCCTGTTCGCGCAGCACGTCCGCAGCCTGCATGCACAGTTCCACCTCGCTGCCCGTACCGATGAGAATCACTTCCGGCACGCCCTCACAATCGCTGAGCACGTATGCGCCCTTGGTGGCCTGCATGCCGGACTGTTCGTACAGCGGCAAATTCTGGCGCGAGAGAGCCAACAGCGTCGGGCCGTCGTTCTGCAGGGCAAATACGTAGGCGGCCGCGGTCTCGTGCGCGTCGGCAGGGCGGAAGGTGTGGCAATTGGGCATGGCGCGGAACGAGGCCAGATGCTCCACGGGCTCATGCGTCGGCCCGTCTTCGCCCACGCCGATGCTGTCGTGCGTGAGCACATAGATCACGGGAAGGTGCATCAACGCGCTCAGGCGCACGGCGTGGCGCAGATAATCCGAAAAGACGAAGAACGTCGCGCAATACGGGCGCACGCCGCCGTGCAGCGCCATGCCGTTGCTGATGGCGGCCATGGCGAATTCGCGAATGCCGAAATGGATGTTACGCCCCTCACGGCAGGTGGGGCTGAAGTAAGCCTCCCCTTCCAACAGCGATTTGTTGCTGGGGGCAAGGTCGGCGCTGCCGCCGATCAGGCTGGGGAGCATGTCCTTGAGCTGGTTGAGCACCACGCCGCTGGCGTTGCGCGAGGCGCCGGGCTTGCCCGCGGCCATCAGCGCTTCCACATCCACGGTTTCGGGCATGCCGCTCTGGTGCGCCGCCTCCCATGCGGCATACAGTTCAGGGAAGGCCTTTTGGTAATTGTGCATCATGGCCTCCCAACTCTGATGCGCGTCGCGGCCGGATTGGCTGCGCAACCGGCAGGTTTCGTACACCTCCTGCGGCATGGCAAACGGCTCGGAGAGCGGCCAATCCACCGCTTTGCGCAGCGCAGCGACGTTTGCTTCGCCCAGCGGCTCGCCATGCGACTTTTCACTGCCCTCGATCGGCGTAAAGCGCGCGATCTTGGTATCGACGATGATCAGCGTCGGCGCGTCGGCACTGCGCTTGGCCGTGGCGATCGCGGCGGAGATGGCCACCGTATCGTCGCCGTCGATGCCGTCAATCACCTGCCAGCCATATGCGCGATAGCGAGCGGCCACATCCTCAGCGAAAGCGACGGCCGTGTCGCCTTCGATCGAGATGCGGTTGCGGTCGTACAGCACGATCAGCTTGTTCAGCTTGAGCGTGCCCGCCAGCGAAGAGGCCTCGCCCGAGATGCCCTCCTGCAGGCAGCCGTCTCCGCAAAGCGCGTAGGTATAGTGATCCACGACCGGATAGCCAGGGCGGTTGAACTTGGCGGCCAGATGCGCTTCAGCCATGGCCATGCCCACGGCCATGGCGATGCCCTGGCCCAGCGGGCCGGTCGTCGCCTCGACGCCTACGGTGTGCCCGTATTCCGGATGGCCGGGGGTCTTGCTGCCCCATTGACGGAACTGCTTGAGATCTTCAATGCTGAGATTGCCGTAGCCAAACAGGTGCAACAGCGAATACAACAGCATGCTACCATGGCCTGCGGAGAGGACAAAGCGATCGCGGTTTTGCCACTGCGGGCAATCGGGATCGTGCAGCATCTGTTCGCTGAAAAGCGTATAGGCCATGGGCGCGGCGCCCAACACCATGCCGGGATGGCCGCTCTTGGATTTTTGGATGGAGTCTGCCGCCAGAATGCGGATGGCGTTGATGCAGAGGTTGTCTTGTCTGTTCATGTTGTCCTCCTAATTGCTCTGTGCGCGAAGATATGTATACATGGGCGCCAGCTGTAAAAATGCCGAACGCAGCGTATCGGCAAAGGCGGGCGTCATCGTATCCCGAAGCGGAACCTGTTTGTGGTAGGCAAACCAGCGCTTTTGCGCGAAAGCGCGTAGGATCGGGTCGTCGGTCTGCGCCATGGATCGCTTGTAGTCGTCGCCAATGAACGCGTACTGTG
>DXZF01000361.1 GCA_019415425.1 Bacillota bacterium
AGCCGCTGGGATCCCCGTACGGGTTGAAGTGGGAAAACGTCGCATCCGGTGCGAGCAGCTTCTCCTTCCAGTCCTCGCTGCTGATGCTCTCGCCCGCATTGGCCGTGATGACCATGCGGTTGCCGGCAAAGATGTAGTACCCATCCGTGAAATCCGGCATCAGCATGGAGGCGATGATGGTGTCGTCGGCCATGACCAGCAGGTCGCACGGCTCCCCGGCCCGGCACTTTCGGATGAGGTCTACGCTGCCACCCGGCACCATGACGGCCGGCAATTCCGGGTGCGCGCTGTCCCACTGCCGGATCGTCTCCTGTACCAGCTGGATGGCCACCCCCGCGGTAAAGATGTGCATGGCTTGTTGCATGCCTGTTCCCTCCTCTTTGGGCGCTGACGGCCCGTATGCTTTGGATGGATTCATTTTACCAACGGATACCCGCCGCGCGCAAGCGAGATTGAACCCGTGCCCGCACGCGCGCCTTTCATGGTATAATGGATTCATCATTTGCAAAGGAGCTGAGGCCATGCTTTCCTGTGATACGTTTGCCGCGCGCGCGGACGCGACGGAGAACGGACAGAACTTTTTTGCCAAAAACAGCGACCGACCGCCGGGCGAAGCGCAGCCGCTGCGCTTTTTCCCCGCTGCCGACCACGCGCCGGGCACCCTGCTGGCCTGTTCGGAGATCGAGATTCCCCAGGCGCCGCACACCTATGCCGTGATCGGCGCACAGCCGTACTGGATCTGGGGGTTTGAGATGGGGCTCAACGAGTGCGGCGTGGTGATCGGCAACGAGGCCGAGGGCTCCAATGAGCCGTCGGACCCCGTCACCGGCCTGTTGGGCATGGATTTGCTGCGCTTGGGCCTGGAGCGCGGGGCCACCGCCTACGAGGCCATGCACGTGATCATCGACCTCCTGCAGGCCTATGGTCAAAATGCCAACGCGCATCCCAGCCGCGACCGCCGCTACGAGAACAGCTACATGATCGTGGACCGCAACGAGATCTGGCTGCTGGAGACGGCCGGCCGGCGCTATGCGGCGCGCCGCATCGACAGCGGCACGGCCGCCATCTCCAACTGCTACTCCATCGGCACGGAGTTTGACGAATGCTCGGACGACCTCGCCTCGCACGCGGTGCAACAGCGCTGGATTCGCCCCGACGTGCCGTTTGACTTTGCGCGGGCGTACACAAAGCCCGCGCCCCGGCAGGCCGCCTCGGTGCCGCGATACCGCCGCCTGCAAAAGCTGTTGGCACAGGTGCAGGGCCGCGTGGGATTTGAAACGGCCCAGGCGGTGCTGCGCGACCACTTTGACGGCGAGCTGATCGCCCCGCGCTTTGGCGCGGCAGAGGGCACCTTCACCACCATCTGCATGCACGCCATGAGCGAGGACAACAGCCAGACCGCCGCATCGCTGCTGACCACGTACGACGCGGTGCTGGGCCCCGTCAGCCGGTACTGCCCCTCCACGCCGTGCACGTCGGTATACCTGCCGGTGTACTGGACCGGTTCTTTGCCCGCGTGTATGCAGGCGGCCGGCGCGACGTATGCGCCCGACTCGCTGTGGTGGACGGTGGAGCGGCTCGGCTTTGCCGTACACGTCGATTCCGACCGCTTTGCCCCGCAGGTGCGCCCGGAGCTGGACGCGCTGGAGGCGACGCTGCAGCAGCGGGCGCGCGAAGTGGAAGCGCGGGCCACCGCGCTGTACCGCGCGGGCAAGGACGAGGACGCAAAGGCGCTGCTGAACGCGCTGATGGCCGATGCCTGCGCGCAATTGCAGCACACCTGCAACGCGCTGTACGCGCAGTTGACCGCGCAGCTGCGCGCAGAGGGCGGGCTGTACGGCGGGCGGGCCGCCACCATGCAGGCGTATGCCGACCGCGTGGGGTTTGCCCTGTAAAATCACCCCATACGAAAGACGGGCCCCATCGCCGTTTGAAGCGATGGGGCCCGTTGGCTTTTGCTGCGCGGCACGGCGAAATCAACGCACGTGCTGTGTGATCACCAGGCTGTACGATTCGCTGTTCGCATCCCTGTACATTTCCAACTGCCCGGACGGCCATTTGACCCACAGCAGGTCGTCCTGCAGCGTGCCGGTCTGCGGGTCGCCCAGTTGCCGCTCAGGCTCTCCCCACTGCGCCTGCAGCGCGGACGCCGCCGTGCGCACGGCGGCAAGGCATGTATCCCGGTCGCTGCGCAGGACGAACCGGAACGACGTGACGGTGTCGTCCCGCTGATCGCCCGAAAAGAGGATCACCAGATCCATCCGCTCCGAGAGGTACTGCACATCCCGATACAACACCGCCTGCTGCTGCAGCTGGGCGACTGCCGAATCCTCGACGTTGAGCAGCGCTTTCCACTCCGCCTCTTCCGCCGTGTTCGGCTCGCCAAACGTCTCGATCACCTGCTCCATCGTCATGCCCTGCTGCAACTGCCGCGCCATCTCCTCCCCGTTTGGCGTCTGGCACCCCAGCGCACAGGTTGCCAACAGCGCGGCCAACCATGCGGTACACAAGCGTTTTTTCATGCGCACGCTCCCCTTCCCCGCGCGGCCATGCAGCCCACGCCGCGCCATTCTCCTTCCACTATCGCCAAAACGTGCGCGCTTGTCAACCACCCTGTGCCGCTTCACTTGACCCTTCGCAGCGCCGGGCGCCGTGCGGCCGCCCTGTCCGCACGGGCGCGCGCCCGTTGCCGCTGTACGCGCGCATCCCACGCCATGGTCAAAACCACCGTGATCAAACAGAGCACGTAGCCCGCAATCAGCCCATAAAAGCATTGTGCCATGCGTTCCGCCTCCTCTTTGGTGCTTGTACCAAACTGTATGCGCGGGCCCGTCCATTTATGCGCCGGTCTTTTGTATGCATCGTATTACATTGACTGTAATTGCAAACATCTGATATAATTGCAACACTAACTGTTAGCAACGCAATAAAAGGATGCGATGGCATGTACGAACCGTTCCACGTCCTGCTGCTCAGGACCAAAAACGCCTATGACCGGCACCTGCGCCCGCAGATGGCGTCGCTGGAGCTCTCGCCCGGGCAACCCAAAGTGCTGCGCTACCTGTGCGCGCACGACGGGTGCCTGCAGCGCGAGCTGGCCGCGTACTACGGCATCGAGCCCGCGACCGTCTCCCGCCTGCTGTACGGCATGGAGGAACAGGGGCTCATCGTACGGCGCATCCCGCGCGACAACAAGCGCGCCGCACAAGTCTTTATCACGCAACAGGGCCGCGAGAAGTTCGCACAGCTGGAGCAAGCCCGCCGCCGCATCGACCAAATGGCGTTTGGCGGGCTGTCCTCCTCGCAGCGCGAACAGCTGCTGCAGGCGCTGACGCGTGTGCAATCCAATTTGACACAGCAGGACTGAGAAAGGGGTTTTCCATGGAACGACAGGAGAGAGAGCACAAGCAGTTTTTGCGCATGACGCAGACGCCCATCCCCAAGCTGATCAGCACGCTGGCCGTGCCCACCATCATCAGCATGATGGTCACCGCGGTCTACAACATGGCGGACACGTTTTTCGTCTCGCAGCTGGGCACCAGCGCCGCGGGCGCGGTGGGCGTCGTCTTTTCGCTGATGACCATCATCCAGGCCATTGGCTTTATGATCGGCATGGGGTCGGGCAGCCTGATCTCGGGGCTGTTGGGCCAGCGCAAGCAGCACCAGGCCGACGTCGTGGCCTCCACCGGCTTCTATCTGTCGCTGGTGTGCGGCGCCGTGATCATGGTGCTGGGGCTGGCGTTGATGGACCCGCTGATGCGCCTTTTGGGCGCCACGCCCACGATTTTGCCCTACGCGCGCGACTACGCACAGTACATCCTGTACGGCGCGCCGTTCATGTGCGCCTCATTCGTGCTCAACAACGTGCTGCGCGCAGAGGGAAAGGCCACGCTGGCCATGATCGGCATCTCGGCGGGCGGCATCCTGAACATCGTACTGGACCCGCTGTTCATCTTCACCTTTGACATGGGCATCGCCGGGGCGGCCATTGCCACCATCCTGAGCCAGTTCATCAGCTTCTGCATGCTGCTCAGCTGCTTTCTGGCAAAGCGCAGCACGCTCTCGCTGCGGCCGCGCAACACCTCGCGCCACTTTGACGTGTACCAGAACATCCTCACCACCGGCTTCCCCTCCTTTTGCCGGCAGGGGCTGGCCAGCATCGCCACCGCCGTGCTCAACTCCAAAGCCGGCCTGTACGGGGATGCGGCCGTGGCCGCCATGTCCATCGTCAACCGCATCTTTATGCTGGTGTTCTCGGTGATGCTGGGCTTTGGGCAGGGGTTCCAGCCGGTGTGCGGCTACAACTACGGCGCCAAACAGTACGACCGCGTCAAGCACGCCATCCTCTTCACGCTCAAGACCGGCATCGTGCTGATGACCGTGCTGGGCATTGTGGGGTACCTGGTCGCGCCGCAGGTGATCTCCTGGTTCCGCCGCGAGGACGCCGAAGTGATCGCCATCGGGTGCTATGCCCTGCGCGCACAGTGCCTGGTGCTGCCGCTGTTCCCGCTGTGCACGGTGTGCAACATGACCTTTCAGGTGCTGGGCAAGAAGATCCCGGCCACGGTGCTGGCCGCGGCGCGGCAGGGCTTGTTCTTCCTGCCGCTGATCCTGATCCTGCCGCCGCTGATCGGCCTTCGCGGCGTACAGCTGACGCAGCCGCTCGCCGACGTGCTGACCATGCTGTGCAGCCTGCTGTTCTTCGTGCCGTTCATGCGCGAGCTCAACGGGCTGATCGCACAGCAGCAGGCGCCCAAGGAGGAGGCGTTTGCGCCCGCGCCACACGAGGCCGGATGAGGCGTTTGCCTCTTTCCCCCCTTTGCCACAGGCCCTTGCGGCCTGTGGCCTTTTTTCCCCCGCAAGGGCGGGCCGCACGTGCCTGTGCACAATTGCCCTTGCACCTTCCGACAAAAAGTTACCGTCTTTTTACACAACCTTCACATACGCAGCTGCGGTGCGTGGTATGATAAAAAAAAAGCTTTGATTCACTTCCAACAGGGGGCGTATTGACTCTTGATTTATGGCGTCATCGATATCGGTTCCAACACCATCCGTCTCTCGCTGTACCAGTACGAGGGCGGCGCACAGATTCAGCGGCTGCTCAACCACAAGACCATGGCGGGGCTGGCCAGCTACATCGAAGAGGGGCACATGACGCTTGAGGGCATCCGCGTGGCGTGCCGGACGCTGGCCGCCGAACAGCAGATTTTGCAGAACCTGGGCGTGCGCGCGTACTACGCCTTTGCCACGGCGCCGCTGCGCAACATCGACAACGCAGAGGAAGTGAAAAACGCCATCTACGCACACACCGGCATTCCCGTGGACGTGCTTTCCGGCGAAGAGGAGGCGCGGCTGGACTTTGTGGGCGCCACGCACGCGCTCACGTACCGCGACGGGCTGCTGGCCGATATCGGCGGCGGCAGCACCGAGCTGGTGCCGTTTGCCGATGGTGAAATGCGCGGCACGTTCAGCATGCCGGTCGGCTCGCTGAACCTGTACAGCAAATACGTCTGCGGGCTGTTGCCCACCCAGAAGGAGCGCAGCAGCATCCAGAAGGCCGTGGCCGCGCAGCTGCAGCGCATCGCGCTGCCCGAGGGCGCCTATGCCAACCTGTGCGGCGTGGGCGGCACCATTCGCGCCGCCGGACGGCTGTGCCGGCGCATGTACGGGATTGACCCGGATGCGGGCATCGAGAGCGGCGCCATCGCCTCGCTGCTGCGCGATCTGCGCGCCTCCAACCCCCAGTCCATCAAGCGCATCCTGCAGGCCGCACCCGAGCGCGTGCACACCATCGTGCCGGGGCTGATCGTGCTGCAGCACATCCTCAAGACCTTTTCGGTACAGACCATCCACATCAGTCCGTACGGTGTGCGCGAGGGATATCTGACACACCGCATCCTCAAGGAGGGCGCCTTCCATGCATCCCAGGCATGACGTTTCCTACACACAGAACCGTGAGCTGTCCTGGCTCAAATTCAACGAGCGCGTGCTGCTACAGGCCAAGGACGCCACGGTGCCGCTGTTTGAACAGCTCAAGTTCCTGTCCATCTTCGTCTCCAATTTGGACGAGTTCTTCATGGTGCGCGTGGGCAGCCTGACGGATCTGACGCTGCTCAAGGCCGACCTCGCGCCCGACAACAAGAGCGGCATGACGCCGCAGCAGCAGCTGGACGCCATCTTCGCCGCGGTGCCCGCGCTCTATGCGCTGTTGGGCAAGACGTACACGCAGGTGGAAGATCACCTGCGCCACCACGACGTGGCGTGCCTGGAGATGCGCGAGTTGACCAAAAAGGAGCGCAAATACGTCGACAGGCTGTTCCACGACTACATCGCCCCCGTGCTCTCCCCGCAGATCATCGACCCGCACCACCCCTTCCCGCACCTGGTCAACAAGGAGCTGTACATCGCCGTCTCGCTGCTGGACGGGAACCGGGAGCTGTTCGGGCTGCTGCCAGTGCCCACTTCGCTGCCGCCGCTGTTCTTTTTGCCCGGCAACAGCGTGCGGTATCTGCTCACCGAGCGCATCATCGCGGCCTACACCGAAAAGGTGTTTGAGATGTACCAGGTCAAGGAACAGAGCATCATCTGCGTGACGCGCAATGCCGATATCAACCTCGCGCGCGAAGGGGGCGACGAGGACGACGACTACCGGCACTTTATGAAGCGCATCCTCAAAAAGCGCGGGCGGCTGGCCGCGGTGCGCCTGGAGGCGCAGGACGCGCTCTCGGCCGACCTGACCCACTACCTGTGCGACAAGCTGCGCCTGTCCCCCGCGCAGGTGTTTGTGAGCAGCGCGCCGCTTTCGATGCAGTATATCTTCTCGCTGCCCGAACACTTCCCCCCTTCGCTCACGCGCAGCTTGCAGTATCCGGCCTTTGACCCGCAGCAGGCCGCCATGGTCAACCCGCGCGAGAGCATGATGCGGCAGGTGCAAAAGCGCGATATCCTCCTGTGCTACCCGTACGAGTCCATGGACTCCTTTTTGCGCCTGATCAAGGAGGCGGCGCACGATCCGTCGGTGATCAGCATCCGCATCACCATCTACCGGCTGGCCAAGCAGAGCAAGCTGGTGGAGCACCTGATCGAGGCGGCCGAGAACGGCAAAGAGGTGACCGCGCTCTTGGAACTGCGCGCGCGCTTTGACGAGCAGAACAACATCGACTATGCCGAGGTGCTCGAACAGGCGGGCTGTACGGTGCTGTACGGCTTTGAGAACTTTAAAGTGCACGCCAAGCTGTGCCTGATCACGCGGCGCGAAAAGTCGCGCATCAGCTACATCACCCAGATCGGCACCGGCAACTACAACGAAAAGACGGCGCGCCTGTACACCGACTACTGCCTGATGACCGCCAACCAGCAGCTGGGCGAAGAGGCGGCGCTGTTCTTCAAAAACATGCTCATCGCCAACCTGGAGGCGCCGTATCAGCATCTGCTGGTATCGCCGTGCACGCTCAAGCCGCGCCTGCTGCAGCTCATCCAGCAACAGGCACAGCAGGCGATGGCGGGCGAAAGCGCGTACATCCTGATCAAGATCAATTCCCTGACCGACCGTGAGCTGATCGACGCGCTGGCAGAGGCCTCGCAGTGCGGGGTGCGCATCGACCTGATCGTGCGTGGCATCTGCTGCCTGCTGCCCGGCATCAAGGGCAAGACCGAGGGCATCCGCGTGATCAGCATCGTGGGCCGGTTTCTGGAGCACGCGCGCGTGTACTGCTTTGGCCAGGGCCGCGAGATGCAGATGTACATCAGCTCCGCCGACCTGATGACGCGCAACACCGAAAAGCGCGTGGAGGTGGGGTGCCCGGTATGGGACAAGGACGTGATGCAGCGCATCTTCTCGATGCTGCAGACCATGCTGCAGGACAACGTCAAGGGGCGCATGCTGCAGCCCGACGGCACGTACCGGATCAACAAGGGCCTGCCCGAGACGCGGGTGGACAGCCAGATCGTCTTTTTGGAGCAGGCGCGCAAGTCCGCCCAGACGCCGGCGCACATGCCGCTGCAGAGCTCCATCCGCCATACGCTGCGCCGCATGTACGCCCGGCTGCGGCGCAATGAACCGTGACACGCCTGGCCCATGGTGGGGCCCTTTGAAGCGCCCCCATGTTCCTGAAAACGCCAAAGCGGAGCTGTGCTGATCGCACAGCTCCGCTTTTTGCAGATTTTAAAAGGGTTTTGATTAGCGTGGCTGCCCGGGCTTTTTCACGGGGCCGCACGCCGCAGCCTCCGCCCAGCTGCCGCTATCGCAGCGCAAAGTGCTCGCTCTGCATGACGGATTGCATCTGGCACAGGCAAAAGGGGTGCCCGGCGGGATCCAGCATCACGCGCCACTGCGTGGAAAACTGCGCGGACGCCGGCCGCGCCCCGCACTGGATGGCGTGCGCGACGGCCTGTTCCAGATCGTCCACGGCAAAATCCAGATGGGCCATCTGCTGTTGCGCCTGCGGGGCATCCGGCCACACGGGCGGCTGGTATGCGGGATTGCGCTGGAACTGCAAACCGGGATACGCGCCCTGCGGAGCGCCCGGGGCGCCCACACAGGCCCACTGCGCATCGTGATAGGGGATTTCCCACCCCAACAGCGCCGCATAGAATTCGGCGAGGGCCAGGGGATCCCTGCAATCCAGCGTAAAGGCGTACAGTTTGACTTTTGCCCTTTCCATCTTACCCCCTTGGCGCGCTCACTGCTCTGCAGTCTTCTTCTGCACCAGCTGCGGCGCGATGACGCTGATGGCGTCGCTCATGCGCTTCTCCATCGCCAGTTTGCCGTAGTTGTCCACCTCGGTCTTGTCCTTGGGGCCGTGCGTGAGGCACGCCGGGCCGCCGATGCAGCCGGACTCGCACGCCATGCCCTCGATGAAGTTCTCTTTGAGCAGGCCGCGCTGCGCCTTCAACAGCGCCACCTTGCATTCGGTAATCCCGTTGCAGCTGACCGGCCGGTAGTCGAAATCCTGCAGGTCCTGCTCCTTGAGCGCCTGCTGCACCGCCGCGGCCAGGCCACCGCTGCGCGCAAAGATACGGCCGTAGTACGAGGCGTTGTCCAGCGGCGTTTCGGGCAGCGTGCCCAGCTCGATCTCGCGGCTGTCAAACAGCGCCTGCAGCTCCTCAAAGGTGATCACGCAGTCCACGTACGGCTTGACCCGCTCCAGCCGCTGCTCGGCCTTTTTGGCGATGCACGGCCCGATGAAGACGATCTTGCAATCCGGGTCGCCCTGCTTGATGCACTGGCTGATCTGCGCCACGGGCGAGACGTTGTGCGAGACGTGCTCGGCCAGTTGCGGGAACTGCTTGTGCACGTACGTCACAAACGCCGGGCAGCAGGAGCTGGTCAGAAACTGCTTTTCCGTCAGCTCGCGCGCCTCCTGATACGCCACCATATCGGCGCCCAGCGCCGCCTCCACCACGCTGAAGAACCCCAGCTGCTTGAGGCCGGTGACCACCTGCTCCACCTTGCCCTGCTGCACAAACTGGCTGTAGATGGACGGCGCTACCACGGCGTAGACCTTGTACGCCTTGTTCTGCTGCGAATCCTTGAGGATGCGGATGGCGTCCAGGATGAAGGATTTATCCGAGATGGCGCCAAACGGGCACTGGTAGACGCACGCCCCGCAGGCGATGCACTTTTCGTTGTCGATCACGGCCTTCTTGTC
>DXZF01000362.1 GCA_019415425.1 Bacillota bacterium
GGAGAAGTGAGTGCCATGCCGCAAAGACGTAGACGCCGCCCGGGAAGAAATCGTTCGCGTAGTGCTTCGCTGTTTTTAGCCGTTGTGCTGTTGATCGCCGGTGCGTATATCGGCGCTGCCAGTTCGCTGGGCACGTGGTTGGCCGAGCACGTGGTACAGCCGGTATTTTCCACACTGGGTATTTTCCAGCATGCGCCGTCGCCATCGCCCGGCACGACGGAAGGGGCCCAGGCGCCTGCACAACAGAGCGTACAGGTATCCGCACAGGGGCTGACAATGTACGCACTGCAGACGGGTGTGTTCTCCAGCAACGAGAACGCACAGAATGAGGCCGCGTCTTTGCAATCGCAGGGCGGTGGCGGATTTGTCAAACAGGATGGCGAGCAATTCCGCACCCTCCTCTCGCTGTATGAGGAGGAGAGCGATGCAAGCAGCGTGCGCGATCAGCTGAAAGCCACGATGGAGACCCGCGTCTACCCGGTCAGCTGTGGCGCATTCTCCATCCAGGTGACCACGGAAGAACAGAAAAAAGCCCTGGAAGCCGTCTTACCCGCGTTTGAGGACGTCAGGGAAGATCTGTTCGCCGCGACGATGAGCGTCAACAATACGACGCAGCTAACCGAAAAGGCCCAAGCGGCCCAAAAGACGCTGCAGGATTTCTACACCAGGCTTTCCGAAGCCGTGCCGGCCGGACAGAGCCAGAAAGTGGATCAGTGGCTGAGCGCTCTCAAGGATGCGCTGGATCGGCTGAACGCCGGCATCCAGGCGGGCGGGACGCAACTGGCGGCCGGGGTCCAATACGCCTGTTTGCAGGTGTGCTGCAGTTACTGTGCGCTGTCGTCGTGAGTGATACAAAAACAATAAAATCGACGACTTTCACGGAATGATGGCTGTATAACGCCATTCATATGCTATAATAAAACCGATCAAGTGGTCTGAGCAGGACTGCGCCAAAAGGGGAGTTTTCCAAATGAAAATCCGCGAAATTCAACAGGCCTTGCAGGCGAAACTGCTTTCCAGTGAAGACATGTTGGACAGGCAGATTGACGGTGCGTGTGGGGCGGACCTGATGAGCGACGTATTGGCCAGCGACAAGCACAATACCTTGCTTCTCACCGGGCTGTGCACGCTGCAGTCGCTGCGGACAGCGGAGATGGTAGATATCATCGCCATCGTCTTTGTGCGCAACAAGGTGCCAACCGAGGATATGCTGAAACTGGCAGAGCAGATCGACATCGCCGTTTTGACCACGCATATGCCCATGTTTGAGGCCTGCGGCCGGCTGTATGAAATTGGGCTGCGGGAATCCAATGGCGAAAGAAGGTGAAGCGATGCCGGACGCAATGACACTCAAGGAGAATTTCCCAGTTCAAAAAGGGGATTTTGTACGCGCGGGTGAGGCCAGCAGCCGCATCAAGCGCATTTTGCGTCAACTGGGTGTGGACGCATCGACCATGCGGCGCATTGCCATCTCTGCATATGAGGCGGAGATGAATCTGGTCATCCATTCCAATGGCGGCACGTTGGGATTTGAGATGAGCCCGAGCGTCATGAAGCTGATCTCCGAGGACGAGGGGCCGGGGATTGCCAATGTCGATCTCGCCATGAGCGAAGGGTACTCGACTGCCAGCGAGGATGTACGGCTGATGGGTTTCGGCGCGGGCATGGGCCTGCCCAATATGCGCCGCAGCTGTGACCGGTTCTCGATCGATTCCAAGGTGGGAGAGGGGACGCTGATCGTCATGGAGTTCGACCTGTAAACCGCTACAAAAGAGAGGGGGAGGAATTTGCAGGAACACAGCCATTCCGTGCGCCTGGACCGCGACAGATGTATGGGTTGCACCAATTGCATCAAGCGCTGCCCGACCGAGGCCATTCGCGTGCGCGAAGGCAAGGCGCACATCATTGATCAACGCTGCATCGATTGTGGCGAATGCATTCGCATCTGTCCGCACTTTGCCAAATATGCCGTAACCGATCCGATCGAGTCCATCAACGCCTACCGGTACCGCATCGCCCTGCCGGCCCCGACGCTGTATGGGCAGTTCAAGAAGATCAAGTCCATTGACCACGTCATCTCTGCGCTGCACGCCATCGGGTTCGATAGCGTGTTTGACGTTGCGCGCGGCGCGGATATCGTATCGGCCGCCACGCGTGAGTACATCCGGCGCGACGATGTGCCGTGCCCCATCATCAGCAGTGCCTGTCCGGCGGTGGTCAGGCTGCTCAAGGTGCGTTTTCCCAATCTGCTGCCCAACTTGCTGCCGTTCAACGCGCCGATCGAGGTAGCGGCGCGTATCGCCAAAAAGGAATTTTGCGAAAAGCGCGGCGTATCGCCTGAAGAGGTGGGCACATTTTTCCTCACGCCCTGCCCGGCCAAGATGACGTTTATCAAGAACCCGCTGGGCATTGAAAAGAGCGCGGTGGACGGGTGCATCTCCATTTTGGATGTGTTTGGACTGATCGAGTCCAATCTCGACAAGGTGACGACGCGCGGTGTGACGGAGCCGCACGCCACGCATCTGGGCATTGGCTGGGCCGCTGCGGGCGGCGAGGCCACAGCGCTGGGAAGTGAAAACTATCTGGCAGTAGACGGGATCCACAATGTCGTACAGGTGCTTGAAGAGATCGAAAACGGCAAGCTGTCGGATCTGGTATTCTTTGAAGGGCTGGCGTGCGTAGGCGGCTGCGTAGGTGGTCCGCTGGCATTCGAAAACAAATACGTGGCCAAAAACCGCATCCGCAAACTGACCGAGACGTTCAATACCAGCAAGATGGTGCTGCCGCCCCATGTGAAGACATATGTACACAGTGAAGATCTGCGCCTGACCCAGCCCATCGACCCATTGCCGGTGGAAAAGCTGGACGAGAACCTGGCGGTGGCCATGCAGAAGATGGAGCAGCTTGAGAGCATCAACGCCCAGCTGCCCGGGTTGGACTGCGGTTCGTGCGGTTCGCCCTCGTGCCATGCCTTTGCCGAGGACATCGTGCGCGGCGAGGCGACGGAGATGGACTGCATCTTCCTGCTCAGAGACAAGG
>DXZF01000363.1 GCA_019415425.1 Bacillota bacterium
CGGCGTCATCGAGGTGTGCGGCGCATTCGGGCCGGAAAAGGCACGGGCGCTGATCGAGGCGACGGGCGGACGGCTGGGCGTGGGGTACATCACCCACTTTCCGGAACAGGACGAGTTGTTTACGGCGTTCTTTGCGCCGCAGCAATCAGATGCAAAGACCGTTTAAGCGAGAAAAGAGGGACGCAATGAAACGACAGAAATGGATGCGCGCCGTCGGGCTGTTGCTGGTGTTGGGGCTGTTGATTCCAGTGGGATTTTCCGCCACCGCGCTGGCAGCGGAAGCGACGCCGGCGCCAACGCAGATTGACGGCAACGAAAACGCCTTTTCCGAGACGCCGGAAGACGCGTACTGGCTGGAGGAAGAGCCGGATCACGGCATACAGCTCTTCTCGGTGACGCAGGTGCCGGATTCGCCCAACATCGACGCCAAGAGCGACACCACCTATGCAGAGATGCAGGCAGATATCGCCAAACTGCAGCAGGCGTACCCGGGTCAAATCGAGGTGTCCAGCATCGGCGAATCGGTGCAGGGGCGCGAGATCCCGGTGCTGCGCATCGGCGCAAAGGACGCCAAGTATCACATCCTGGTGCAGGCGGCCATGCATGCGCGCGAATACCTCAACACCAATTTGGTGCTGCGCCAGGTGGACCTGCTGCTCTCTGATCCCGATCGCGTGATCGTGGACGGCCAGACGGCCGCGCAGCTGCTGCAGGACGTCTGCCTGCACATCGTGCCGATGTCCAACCCGGACGGGGTGACCATCTCGCAGACGCAGACGCCGCGGTGGAAGGCCAATGCCAACGGCGTCGACCTCAACGTGCAATTCCCGGCCAACTGGGATGCGCTGGTGGGTGCGAGTAAGCCGGGCAGCCAGGACTACAAGGGCACTGCGCCACTGTGCGAGCCCGAGAGCGCGGCGCTGGCCGCGTACACGCTCAGCTACGATTTTGACGTGACCATCAGCTACCACTCCATGGGCCAGATCGTCTACTGGCACTACCCGTACAACACGGAGGTCGAAAACCTGAGCGAGAGCCTGGGCGACATGGTGTGCGAATTGACGGGATACCGCAAGGTGGGCAAGGTGACCAACACCGCTGCGGGCGGCTTTAAAGACTGGGCCATCGGCAAGCTGGGCATTCCCAGCCTGACCATTGAGACCGGCAGCGTGTCGTGCCCGCTGCCGCAGTCGCAGTGCGCGCTGGTATGGGAGCAGAACTACGACCTGCTGGGGTACCTGTGCAACTGGGTCAAGGAAAACCGCGATGCGGACAGCACCAATGCGTATACGCAGAGCATGGCCGATCTGCGCGGATTCGTCACACGGGCCTATGTTGAATGCCTGGGCCGCCAGCCGGAAGAAGAGGGGTTGGCGTACTGGAGCATGCTGCTGTACACGCGCACGCGCAGCGGCGCGGATGTGTTCAAGGACATCGTGCTGAGCGACGAGTGCAAGGAGCGCGAACTGGCGCCCGAGGCGTATGTGGAAATGCTGTACAGTGCCTGCCTGGGCCGCGACCCGGATGAAGAGGGCAAAGCGTTCTGGGTCAGCCGCCGCGAGAACGGATACCCCGACGAGTGGTTCCTGCGTCGCTTTGTCGAAAGTGAAGAGTTCCGCGACATCTGCGAGGATTACGGCGTGAACTACGGCATTTTGCAGGGGTGCAACAATACGGTCGTGGATCAGCATCCGCAGGTGGCAGGCTTTATCGAGCGGCTGTATGAGCTGTGCCTCAAGCGCGAGGCGGAGTTTAAAGGAATCGAGTGGTGGACCAACGAGCTGGCGTCGGGCAGCAAGAGCGCCGCATTGGTGGTTGCGTCGATTATGAACAGCGATGAGTTCTACGAGCAAGGACTGACGCCGGAGCAGACCGTGCGCATGATGTACCCGGTGCTGATGGAGCGCGAGGTGGATCCGGACGGATTGGCGTACTGGACCGAGAAGATGAGCACGCACGGCATAGGGTGGGTCGTACAGAATTTTGCTGCCTGCGACGAGTTCGTGGAGCTGTGTGCCCAATACGGCGTCAAGCCGTTCTGATTGCAAAGCGAGGAGAGACCGCCACAGGGCGGTCTCTTTTTTGCGCCGTATGGCCGGCCCCTCCTCCTGGGCATGCTGAGAGGGGCAGACGTGTGCGCAGAGCACGGCCCGTGAAAGGGCAACCGTGCACGCGCCTGCAAACGATCACGGACGGAAACCGGGGGCGGTCGGAATGAAACAGTGGCGCAATCGAGACGCGATCCACAC
>DXZF01000364.1 GCA_019415425.1 Bacillota bacterium
GACAGCTGTTTGGCGAAGCGCTGGTATTTACCGATCCGGCGCTGTGTCGGGGATTTGACTACCTGCGCAAGCAGCGCGGCGGCCTGCTGGCCAAGGGGCGCCTGCTGGGCGCACAGTTTGAGGCGCTGTTTACCGATGGGCTGTATACGCAGCTGGGCGCGCACGCCAATGCCATGGCCAGGCGGTTACAGGACGGCATTTTGGCGGCGGGATATCCGCTATTGGCGCCCTCGGCGACCAACCAGGTCTTTCCCGTGTTGCCCAAAGCGCTCGTGGAATTCCTCGAGACCCGCTATGTTTTCCGCCGTTGGGGGGTACCCGAGGACCCAGAGCAGGTTCCCATCCGCCTGGTGACGGCGTTTACCACCACGCCCGAGGCCGTGGACGCACTGATCGCCGATCTGGCATACGTGGGTTGAATGGTAGCGCACAGAGAAAACGGGCCCGTCATGCGACGGCCCGCTTTTCTTTGCAATACATCACCCGCGCCGTGCCGCCGCCTGTACAAACGCGGCAAAGATCTGGCGGCTATGGACATCGCGCAGATAGGAAAATTCCGGATGCCACTGCACCCCCCACACAAACGAGCGGTCGGGCATGTAGATGGCCTCGATCAATGCATCCGGCGCATCGGCCATGGGGGCAAACGGCGCTGCCAACGTGCAGATGGCCTGATGATGGCAGCTGTTGACGGGAACCTGTTCGCTTTGCCAAAGGGCATGTAGCGGCGTGCCCGGGCGCACCTGCACGGTGTGCGCGCAGCGATCATATGGCGCCGACATGCTGTGCACAATCTCTGACGGATGCTCTGTGGGCAAATCCTGATACAGCGTGCCGCCATACGCGGCGTTCATGAGCTGAATGCCGCGGCAGATGCCCAGCACCGCTTTATCCCGCTCCACCGCGTGCACAAGGATGTAGGCGTCCATGCGATCGCGCAGCGGGACCGGCGGCTGGCATTGCGCCGTCCGCTGTGCGCCATACACCGATGGATCGACATCCTGCCCCCCGGTAAGCAAAAAGCCGTCGCAGCTCTCCACAAAGTAATCCAGCGATTCGGGGCAATCGTCCAGCTGCGGCATCAGCGCAATGGCGCCCTGTGCCTGCAGTCCCTGCATATAGGCGGGCAGCATCCAGTAGCTGTTCTTCTCTTCATCCCACAGCGGCATGACGCCGATGACCGGTTTTGTGCCAAACATATCGATCTCCCCCAAATTCCCGTATTGTACTGCTTGGCCGTGGCGTGCGCGCCCGGTTCAAATCCGTCACACATGTTTTGATTTTACAACATTTGTGCGGATATGCCATCCAAAAATGGGCGCAATTCTTTTAAAAACAATTTGGCGGCGGCTTTGCACTGTTGGCGATACCCGATGTACGTCTTGCGCAAAAGGTGCAGCGGCTCGCGCAGCTGGATTTCGCACAGCGTTCCGCGTTTCAATTCCTGCGCCACGTACAGCCGCGGCAGCAGGGAGAGGCCCAACCCAGCCGCCACGAGCGTCTTGATCAGGTAGATATTCTCCGCCTCCATCACATGGTTGAGCCGGACGCCCATGCGCGTGAATTCGTTGTCCAAAAACGCACGGTACAGCCGCTCGCGCGGGAACAGGATCACGCTGTGTTGTGCCAGCGCCGACAGGTGCACATCGGCCTGTTGCGCCAGCGCATGTGAGGGGGAAGCGACCAGGCACACATCGTTTTGCAGCGCCTCTTCAAACGTCAGTTCCCCGCTGTGGATGTGGTATTGTACCACCGCTACATCGACCTGCCCCTCGGATAGGTGGCGCAGGATCGCCTCAGAAGAGCGCGAGAGCACACGCAGGTTGACCTCGGGATGCGCTGTGATGAAGTCCTTGAGAAATGCGGCCATGGCCAACTGCATGAGCGTTGTGGAGACGCCTACCGTCAGCGTTCCGCCGTCGCCACGGCGCAGGCTCTGCATCTCCTGCCGCGCATTCTCGGTGGCCCGGTACAGCTGATGCGCATACGGCAAGAAGTGCTGGCCCGCCTCGGTCAGAGAGATCTCCTTGGCACTGCGAATCAACAGCGAAGCGCCCAGTTCCTGCTCCAGCTGCAAAATGCGGTGGGAAAGCGTGGGCTGTGGTACGTAAATCGCCTGTGCCGCTTTGGAATAGCTCTTGTACTGCAGAACGGCCAAAAAGGCCTCGATCTGTAAATCGTTCATGAAACCCCCTCCTGAGAATGCAAGAAGGCGCTTTCCCCTCTTCGCGGAAAGCGCCTTTGCTCATGCTTGTACTCAAGATAGTGGACGGGCGCGCAATTGTCAAGTGATTTTGTTCACAAGCATTCAATTTCTTCATTGTCCCATGCACAAAAGCGGCTTGCAATCGCCGGATTTGGCGTGTAAGATGCACCCATACCAAGGGACACGATGGCGTTCCCCGAATCAAAGGCACGACATGCAAAGGCGCTTGTGGCAATGCTGCAAGCGCCTTGTCGTTTTTCCCAGAGACCGAGGAGGGATGGACCGATGTTGTATACCCAACGGCCGCACGGCAAACGCCCAGGCACAATGCAAATCTATACGGCGGGTTTTCCGCCACAGCGATTGGGTTGTATACACCCAATGCAGATTGGGATCCACAGTCCCCAAGTGAACAAGAGAGGTGTACGCAATGGATAACAACGCAATGCTGCACATCGACGATGTGACGGTTGCCTTTCCACAGGCCGGCCCAGCAGGCAGTAAGGAAAAGCGCATGCACACGGTGCTCAACCACCTGCATCTGGACGTTGAGGCGAGTGAGTTTGTCTGCGTAGTAGGCCCCTCGGGCTGCGGCAAGACGACGCTGCTCAACTGCATTGCCGGCTTTCAGCCCTACAGTGGAACCATCACCCTTGGCGGGCAGACGATTCACGGCCCGGGCCCGGAGCGCGGCGTGATGTTCCAGGAATATGGGCTGTTCCCCTGGTTTACCGTGGAGGAAAACGTGGCCTTTGGCCCCAAGATGCAGGGTATGCCGGCCAAAGAGCGCAAGGAGCGCGCGCAGGAATACCTGCAGATGGTGGGGCTATACGAGTTCCGCCACCACTATCCCAACCGGCTGTCAGGCGGCATGAAACAGCGTGTGAGCCTGGCGCGCGTGCTGGCCAATCGACCGCAGTTCCTGCTGATGGATGAACCGTTTGCCGCGCTGGACGAACAGACGCGGCAGATGCTGCAAACCGAGCTGCTGCGCGTGTGGGAGCAGAACAAAATCACCTGCATGTTCATCACGCACAGTCTATCCGAGGCCGTGTACCTGGCAGACCGGGTCGTCGTGCTGATGCCCAACCCGGGGCGGGTTGCGCTGGATATGCGCATCAACCTGCCGCGAATGCGCGAGCGCAACAGCGAGTACATGCTGGCATACCAGAAACTGATCAGCGACATCTTGAAGGAGGGGGCGAAAGCGTCATGAAGAGCATGGGATTTTCCGGCACCAAAGCCGCAACTACTGCAAAGGCTGCCCCTGCTGCCGTGAAACCGGCGCCAGCGGCGGCCTCGCCCGCCACGCGACGCACACTGGACCGCATGGCACAGTGGTTCAACAAATCCATCGGCATCCTGGGCCTTTTGGCCGTGTGGAGCATCGCCTGTGCGTCGGGCGCCATCTCCGCTTCCCTGTTGCCGGCACCGTGGCAGGTGGTCGAATGCGGCATCGATATGCTGGCCAGCGGCGCATTGCTCACACACCTGTGGGCCAGCTTACAG
>DXZF01000365.1 GCA_019415425.1 Bacillota bacterium
CATGCATCGCATACAGCACTGCCAGCAAAATCAGCGGGTACAGAATCAGCCGCACCGCCGTTACGCGGTACAGCGGCTTTTCCGCCAAAAAGGCCCGGGGCGACAGGTCCGCGATCAGCAGGCCCACCACAATCATGGACAGCGGCGTGTTCATCGACGCCACATACGATACCGCGCTGCCCAGGATCTGCGGCAGCGTAAACGGGCAGATGTACAGCAGCAGTCCGGCCAGCACCCCCAGTACGCCCGGCGTGCAAAACGCCTTTTTCAGCGAGATGCCGCGCCAACCGTCCTGCATGTCGGCCGCGCCCTGCGTCCAGAACATCCCGTTGAATACGGCGATGTACGCGGTGAGCAAAAATACGCCGTCCACGCCAAAGGTCGCCTGCACCAGCGGAATGCCGATGTAGCCGGCATTGCTAAAGTCGCTGGCAAAGCGATCCACCGCACGGTTGGGATTTGCCCTGTTGCGGTAAATCCAGAAGGTGGACAGCAGCGTGAACAGCACATTGGCCAGCACCGCCAACAACAGCGCGGCGCCAAAGCGCGCAAAGCCCTGCGGCTCAAACGGCCGGTTGAACGCGTTGACGATCAGGCACGGCGTCACCACGTACAGCAGGATGTTGGACAGCGCGTGCGACTGGTCGCGCTTGACCCATCCCCGCTTGCCCAGCACGACGCCTACCGCCGCCAGCAACACCATCACCAGCACCTGCTCCAGCAGGATTCCCGCCATCTGCATCCTCGGTCCCCCGTTCTCTCATGCGATTTTTGTATCCGCCATTTTGCAAGTTTTGACTTTCAAACTTGCAAAATCAAGTCGTCAGCCAGGTCAGCGCCGCGTATGCGGCCAGCCCCACCACGACGCTCAGCCCCAGCGAACGCGTCTTGTGCGCCACCGCCATCACCGGCAGCGCAGCACAAAACGGCAACAGGGCGGGCCACAGCCCCGTTGCAAAGGCCGCCGGGTCGAACAGATCGCTCATCACAAGGGCCGCAAAGGCCGCAGCGGGGATGTACTCCAGCGCCGTCGTCACCCGCCGCGAGAGCGGGCGTTCAGAGAGCGCGCACATCGGCACCACGCGGCACAGCGCGTTGCAGACGGCCGTAATCAGGCAAATGATCCAGAAGCTTGTCCACGTCATGCCGGCACGTCCTCCTTTTTCTGGCGCACGGCGTGCGCGCACACGCCTGCTACGACCCCCATCAGCGCCCCGATCAATACCGCCACCTGCGAGAGGCCGACGCACTTGCAGATCGCCACGCCGGCCGCCGCGGCCACCATGGCGCACAGGAAATCCCCGCGCTTGTTCTGCATCATCAAAAGGCACAGAAAAATGCTGGTCATGCTGAAGCTGATGATGGCCAGGTCGATGTGAATCTGTTCGCCCACGATGGCGCCCAGCACGTTGGCCAGCGTCCACGCCAGATGCGAGGTGGTGTTGACGGCCCGCGCGGCGTTGGGGGTCCAGTCCCCTTTGGCAAAATTGCCCATGTTGACGCCGAACGACTCGTCGGTCATCTCGGCGGCAAACAGCGCCTTTTGCAGTTGCGTACACCCCGCAAAGCGCTGTACCAGCGCCGAGCTGTACAGGATGTGCCGCAGGTTCACCATGGCCACCGAGGCCGCGATCGCCAACGGCGAAGCGCCGGCGAGCGTCATGTTGGCGATCATAAACTGGCCGCTGCCCGCATACAGCAGCGCGCTTAAAATCCCGGCCTGTACCGCGCTCATCCCCGCCTTGTTGGAGAGGATGCCGCAGGCCATGCCCAGCAGCAGATAGCCTGCGCAGATCGGCAATGCCGCCTTTGCGCCACGCAAAAAGCTGTCCCGGTCCATGCGGACAACGGGACGCGCGTTCGATTGATTCTCCATCTTCTTTGTCACAACCCCTGTTTTTGCGCAAATTTGCGCCCATGCGCCTCCACGTAAGCGCATGGGCGCGTATCCGGGCCATGCACGGTGTAGGGCCCGGGCCCTCGTGCGCCCTCATTTCGTCGCGCCGTTGGATTGCGCCGTCTGCGCACATAGGCGCAACGGCCGCGTTACGCCAGGCCAAACAGGCCCGTAGACAGATACCGTTCCCCGGAATCCGGCAAGACGACCACCACGTTCTTTTCCGCGTACGCCGGCTGCGCTTTGAGCTGCATGGCCGCGGCCATGGCCGCGCCGCCGCTGATGCCGGCCAGCAAGCCCTCCTTTTGCGCCATCAGCCGGCACGCTTGCGTAGCGTCCTCGCCGGTGACCGGCACAATCCGGTCGATGAGCGCCACGTCCAGCACCTTGGGCACGAACCCTGCACCGATGCCCATCAGCGGGTGCGGCCCCGCCTTGCCGCCGGACAGCACCGGGGCGTCCGCCGGCTCCACCGCAACGATCTCGGTCTGCGGCTTCTGCTCCTTCAGATATCTGCCCACGCCCGTCAGCGTGCCGCCCGTGCCCACGCCCGCCACCAGCACATCCAC
>DXZF01000366.1 GCA_019415425.1 Bacillota bacterium
TCCACCGCCTGGGTGCACACCTGTTGTTCCACTGCCAGCTTCGCCTTGAGGCCCTGTTCGATCAGCGTCTGATAGCACAGCTCGGCCAGCGCCATGGCCGCCTGCGTCACCTTGCCGCCCGCACAGGTGGCGCTGCCGGACGCCCGCGTGGCGCGCGCTTCAAAGTACGTGGCCAGTGCGTCGCCCATACCGCTGACCAACAGGCGCGCCGGTGCATTGCTGACGATATCGGTATCCACCAGCACCAGGTTGGGGTTGCTGGGCAAGAACAGGTACCGGTCAAACACGCCCTCGTCGGTGTACAGCACGCTCAGCGCGCTGCACGGCGCATCGGTGGAGGCGATGGTCGGCACGATGGCCACCGGCTTGTGCGCATAGTACGCCACTGCCTTGGCCGTGTCCAGAATCTTGCCGCCGCCCACGCCAACGACGACGTCACAATCGCCCATGCGCGCAATCAGACGGTCCACTTCATGTTTGCTGCACTCGCCCCCAAACTCTTCAAAGACCAGCGGAGTGCCGTCAAAGCTCTGTTCGATCGTCGCCTGCACGCGCTTTTTGCCCGAGGCGCTGACCAGGATCAACGGCTTTTGCCCCAACGCCTGCACGTATGTGCCCAAATGTTTGAGTTCTCCTTTGCCCTGCACGTATTTGCCGGGCGCAATGATGATGTTGGCCATGTTCTGTTCTCTCCTTAGATGATATAAAGGTCTTCGCCTTTGATTGATCTTTTTTTATCAATCTTGCAAACACATTGTACCACACTGCGTGCAGAGACGGCAACCAATTTGTGTAAAAAAGATCAAACTCCTGCTTTGCATTCCTCCCAAAGCAGGATATAATTGGGGAAACGGGCAACCTGCCCGCAAAAGAGGAGTTTTGCATGAAAAAGAGATGGATATACCTGTTGTTGGCCATCAGTTGCGTAGGGCTTTGCGCCTGTAAGCGGACGCCGGTCGAAAGCCCTGCCGCCGCTACGCCGGACCCGACACAGACCCCCGCCGTGTTGTCCGAGGCTACGCCTTCCCCTTCGCCCAGTGCGGTACGGGACGCAAGCATTGCGTTGACCGACGAGATCCGCTTCCAGCTGGGCCAGCCGCTCTCTGCGTACAGCGGTACGTTTGAGGGGGGCGAATTGCGTTGGCTGCGCTCCATCAGCACTTCGTATCTGTTCGGTTGGGACGTATGGCAGAATGCCAAGAGCCAGGCGGAATACGAAGCGAATGCATGGAACCGTTACTCGTTCTCCAGCGACCTTGCAACGTGCATCTTTGACGGGGAGGACGAGGCGTTGTTGAGCGTGACAGTGCGCAGCGATTCGGTGACCAGCGAAAAGGGGCTGGCCGTGGGGCAGTCGCTGGACAGGATGTACACGCTTTACGGCGATTCGCCCACCGAATATGCGCTGGAGGATGGAGAGGTGCTCTACGAGTACGATCTGGGAAACGCCTACTTCTTTGTACACGCGTATGTAGACGGCAACACAGTGGAATCATGGGGCATCAGCGCCATCAGCGAGGCGGAAAACCAGGAATCGCTGCAAAAGCTGGAGGCATTGCAAGCCTCGTTCCAGTGAGCGTATCCCCCTGATGCAACGAAAAATGCCGTGTCCTGTACACGGCATTTTTGCTGCGCGCTTGCATCGGAAAGGAGTTTTGTCATGGATGTCCAAACCTGTGTGCGCCTGCAGCACGCCTTCTTTGACAGCGGGCGGACGCGCGACGTTTCCTTCCGCATGGCGCAGTTGCGTCTGCTGCGCCGCGCGCTTATCACCTACGAACCCGCCCTGCACCGCGCGCTTGCAGCGGATCTGGGCAAGGGGTCGTTTGAGGCGTATACGACGGAAACGGGATTTTTGCGCGCCAGCGTGTCATACGCCATGCGCCATCTGGGGGCATGGGCCAAGACCCGGCGCGTCCATACGCCGCTGACGCTGTTTCCCGGCACGAGCCGCATTCACTACGAGCCGTATGGCGTGGCGTTGATCATCGGGCCGTTCAACTATCCGGTTCAGCTGGTACTGGAACCGTTGATCGGCGCCATTTGCGCGGGAAATTGCGCCATCCTCAAGCCCTCGGAACAGGCGCCACATACGGCGCAGGTGCTGGATGAAATGATTGCCAGCACGTTTGATCCCGCCTATATCTGCTGCATTCAGGGCGAGGCGGAGGTGACGCAGGCGCTTTTGGCACAGCCGTTGGACTTCGTGTTCTTTACCGGCAGCACCGCGGTGGGCAGAGCAGTGGCGCACGCCGCGGCCGAACAGCTCATCCCCTGCGTGCTGGAACTGGGCGGCAAGAGCCCTGCGCTCATCCACGAGAGCGCCCGGTTGGACGTCGCGGCCGAACGGCTGATGTGGGGCAAGCTGCTCAACGCCGGCCAGACGTGCGTCGCGCCCGACTACGTGCTGGTCCACCGCAGCCAGAAACAGGCGTTTACCGATCTGTTGATCGCGGCCTGCCGGTCATTTTTGGGCGAGGATGCGCAGAAGAGCCCCGACTACGGCCGCATCGTCAACGCGCGCCACCTTGCGCGGCTGCACGCCATCGTGCAGGCCGAACGGCCGCACATCCTATAC
>DXZF01000367.1 GCA_019415425.1 Bacillota bacterium
CTTTTCCACCAGCACGCTGCGGGTGATGCTCTGATCCCCCGCGGTGAGCTGGAAGACGTAGTAGCCGTTCTCCCGCACCGTGACGTTCTGCTGCGCCTGCACGCTGAGCGCCGTCCAGCTCGTCCCGCCGCTGGGCCGGTAGCGCAGCGTGCCGCCCGTCGCGCCCTCTACGGCCACCGCGATGTCCCGGCTGGTGGCCCACGCGCGCTCCTCCACCGAAACCGTCAGCGACGGCGGCGTGCTGCCCGGCGCGGGCGACTGCGCCGTGCCGAAGTCCAGCATGGCCGAGGCGTACGTCGTGGCGCCGGTAGTGGCATACGTGCCCAGCACGTGCAGGTACCACTTGCCGTTGCTGCTGCCGCTGCCCGCCTGCTTGCGGATGCCCAGCGTCAGCCCATCGACCTGTGCCGTGGCCAGTTCCTGTGCCGAGAGCGCCGCCCAGCCGCCCTGCGGCATTTCCGGCGTATCCGTCCACGCGTACTGCATGCTGTCGGCGTTTGCCTGCACCTGCAGCAGCGCCGTGCCGGTCCCGTTGGCAATCCCCTGCGCCGTGACGGTGAACGCGGGCGCCTTGGCGTCCAGCGCCGCGTCGGTCTGCCCGCCGCCCGTGCCCGCGCACGCCGTGCCCGCCGTGGCGCACATGTCCGCAATCCCCTCGCCGTTTTGCATGCCCTGCACCGTCAGGTTGCCCGTCGCCGTGCCGGCGACGCGGCCGGTGAAGTACAGCACGTTGGTGTCCTCGCCGCCGGCGTAGGTGGCGGTGCCCCAGTTGGTGCTCAGCGTCACGCCGGCAAGCCCGGTGCTGTTGGCGCTGTCCACGATCTCGTCAAAGATCAGCGATACCGTAAACGCATCGCCCACCTTGTAGATGCCGCCCGCCATGGGCGCCACGGCCACCACCTGCGGCTCGGCGTCGTCCTGAATGCGGGTGTAGTCCGCATAGGCCTCCACATACCACCGGTCATGATCCCTGCCGGACGCCGAAAAGTAGTTGTACACGCTCGCATCGATGGGCACGTTGGCATAGGTGTTGCCGTCCACCGCCACGATGACGCCCTGCGCCGCGTTGCAGCCGTACACATAGTTTCCCAGATTGCCCTCGTCTTCACTGCGATTGATCGCCGTGGAGGGGAAACGCTTGACGCTCGTGTGCCCCTGCCCCACCAGGAAGTTCGCGGTCCAGATCGCATCGCCCGCCACCGCGTCGTTCAGCGCGATGGGGGCGGTGGTATAGTCTCCGGACAGCTTGGTCTCCTGCCCCGCGTTTTGGGGGGCGGAAAGGCCCATCCACGCGTGCTCGTAGCCGTCCTCCTCCTCGTGCGCGGTCAATTCGTAGCGGTACAGGTAGCCGTTGGCCGTGTTGCGCAGGTACGCCTCGGCCGCGCCGTAGCGGCCGGCGATGCTGCTGCTGAAGTTGAAATTGTGCTTTTGCGGGTGCGTGTTCTGGCCCCGGTCGGATACCCAGTAGATATCGCCCCGATCCCC
>DXZF01000368.1 GCA_019415425.1 Bacillota bacterium
GCGCATGGTGCGTGAGATGCTCACAGACGAGCACGAAGTGATGATCGCCGAGATGGGCGCGCGCCATGTGGGCGAGATCAAAGAGCTGTGCGAGATCGTGCATCCCCGCTACGGCCTGATCACCAGCGTGGGCAAGCAGCATCTGGAGACTTTCGGCAGCCTGGAAAACATCATTCATACCAAATTCGAGCTCATGGAAGCACTGCCGCCCGACGGCGTGGGCGCCTTCCCGGATGACAAGGGAATCTGTACGGCGCTGTACGAGGGATTTGACGGCAATAAGCGCCTGTTCGGCATGCAGGATGAAGGCGTGTTCATGGCGGCCAAAGACGTCTCCGTCGGCCCGATGGGCAGTACGTTTACGCTGTGCTGCCAGGGCGAAGAGGCGGCGTGCCGTACGCGCCTGTTGGGCAGGCACAACATCATGAACATCCTGGGCTGCGCGACCATCGCCTATGAGATGGGATTGACGCTGCGCGAAATCGCGACCGGCATTGGCAAGGTAGAGCCGGTGGAGCATCGCCTGCAGCTGATCGATCCGCAGACCGGCGTGTTGATCATCGACGACGCGTTCAACAGCAATCCCACCGGCACGCAGATGGCCATGGACGTATTGGCCATGTTTGAGGGATACCGCCACATTTGCGTGACGCCGGGGCTGGTGGAGCTGGGCGAGATCGAAGAGGAGGAAAACCGCAAATTCGGCCAGCGCATGGCCGCGGTTTGCGATATCGTCATTCTGGTGGGCGAGAAGCGCGCATTGGCCATGCAGGAGGGCTTGCTTTCCGAAGGGTTTGTGCAGCAGAATATCTATATTGTCAAAAATCTGGATGAGGCGACGCAGTTGTTGGGCACATTGACGCGGCCGCAGGATGTGGTGCTGCTGGAAAATGATTTGCCCGATCATTATGTACAGTGAGGGATCTGTGGGATGAAGACCAATTTAGCGGTGTTTTTCGGCGGCCGCAGCGTGGAGCACGACGTCTCCATTGTCACGGGGCTGCAGGCGATGGAAAATGTAGACCCGAACCGGTATCACGTCGTGCCGGTGTATCTGGCGCGCGACGGGCAATGGTACACCGGAGAAGGGCTGCGAAAGACAGAGGTATACAAGCAATTTGATCCGGCTGCGTGCGGCGCCAAGCCCACGCGCCTCTCGGGCGTGCCGGGCCAGGGCCTGATCGTGCGCGAGGAGAAATCCGGCCTGTTTGGCGGCAGCGCCAAAGAGGTGGTGATACCGATCGATGTGGCCATGCTGTGCATGCACGGCGTGCACGGGGAGGATGGCGCGCTGCAGGGCGTGTTGGAGATGTCGGACATCGCATACACCAGCGCCTCCATTGGCGGCAGTGCCGCGGGGATGGACAAGGCGCTGATGAAAAAGGTGTTTGCAGGCTGCGGGTTTCCGATGCCGGCGTACTTTGACTTCACGCGCGATGCGTGGAAAGCGGATGCCGACGCCATTGTCCTGCGCATGCAGCAAGAGATCGGCTTCCCGCTGTATGTCAAGCCGGCCAGTTTGGGTTCCAGCATCGGCATTACGCGGGTGACGCAGGCCGATGCGCTGCGCGATGCGGTGGCGCTGGCGCTCTCCTACGACAGAAAGGTGGTCGTAGAGGCGGGCGTGCCCAACGCCATGGAGATCAACTGCTCGGTGCTGGGCTATGGCAGCGACTGCCGCGCCAGCATGTGCGAAAAGCCGTTGGGTTGGAAGGATTTTCTGACCTTTGACGACAAGTACCTGCGCCAGGGCGGCAAGGGAAAGGGCGGCTCCACGCGCCAGATTCCCGCGCCGATTGGCGATGAACTGACCCGGAAAATCCAGACGCTTGCGTGCGAGATTTTCACTGCCATGGATTGCAAAGGCGTGGTGCGCATCGACTTTTTGGTCAACGAAGCGACCGGTGAGCTGTTCGTCAACGAGATCAACACCATCCCCGGTTCCATGGCCTTTTACCTGTGGGAGCCGTGCGGGCTCACGTACCCGCAACTGATCGACGAGCTGGTAGCGATCGCACAGCGTGCGCTTTCAGAAAAAAAACAAAACAGCTATGCGTACGATTCCACCCTCCTGGAAAAGGTGCAACTGGGCGGTGGGGTCAAGGGCGCAAAAGGAGTCAAACGTGGCTAAAGCCAAGCGAGAAAAGAGTGCGCGAAAACTGCGCTGGGCCAACTGGGCCAGCTATCTGCTGGGGCCGTTCACGGGCGTGCCCAAATTGGTTTCCGGCATCCGGCACCACGATGCGCTGTGCGCCTATCACGGCGCGCAGGCCACGGTGTTTGGCACGTATATGCTGCTGGGTGCCGTACTCATCAGTGTGCTGATGGGCTTTTGCATGCCGTATTTCGGGTTTGGGTCGTTGGTCGGAACGCTGTTGTCACTGGTGTTTTTTGTGGTGACCTACGCGTTTTCCGGCGTGGGCCTGTACCTGTGGTTCATGTGCCTGAATACGGCCAGGCACGGTGGCACGCACGTATGGCCATGGCTGAGCGAGAAGAGCGAACGGTTTGAAATCTGGTTTGCACGGCGCATGGGCGTGGAGATGACAAAAGAGTGAACCCCCTTTGGGGCGTAAGGAGTGATGATGATATGGCAAAGATTGCGATGAAAACCCCGCTGGTAGAGATGGACGGCGATGAGATGACCCGCATCATCTGGCAGATGATCAAAGATCAGCTGCTGTGCCCGTTTGTAGACCTCAAGACGGAATACTACGATCTGGGCTTGACCAATCGTGACCGCACCGACGACCAGGTGACGGTGGATTCTGCGGAGGCGACCAAGCGCTTGGGTGTGGCCGTCAAATGTGCGACCATCACCCCCAATGCGCAGCGCATGGAGGAATACACGCTCAAAAAGATGTACAAGAGCCCCAATGCCACCATCCGGGCTGCGCTGGACGGCACGGTGTTCCGCGCGCCGATCCTCGTGCAGGGCATTACGCCCATCGTGCCCAACTGGAAAAAGCCCATCACCATTGCGCGGCATGCCTATGGCGATATCTACAAGGCGGTGGAGCTCAAGACCGATGGGCCGGGCGTGGTAAAAATGGTGTTTGACGGTGCGGACGGTTCGCACCAGGAGGTGGAAGTGCACAGCTTTGCGGGTGCGGGCATCTCCATGGGCATGCACAACACTGTGGAGAGCATCGAGAGCTTTGCGCGCGCCTGCTTTGCCTATGCCATCGACACCAAACAGGATCTGTGGTTTGCCACCAAGGACACCATCCTCAAGCAGTATGACGGCGAATTCAAAGAGATCTTTGCCCGCCTGTATGAAGAAGAGTACAGGGCGCAGTTTGAACAGCTGGGCATCGCCTACGAATACACGCTGATCGACGATGCGGTCGCGCGCGTGATGCGCTCGCAGGGCGGCTTTATCTGGGCCTGCAAGAACTATGACGGCGATGTGATGAGCGACATGGTCGCCACGGCGTTTGGCAGCCTTGCCATGATGACCAGCGTGCTGGTCTCGCCTGGCGGCTATTATGAGTACGAGGCGGCGCACGGCACCGTTACGCGCCACTACTACCGCCACCTCAAGGGGGAGACGACCAGCACCAATCCCATGGCCACGCTGTTCGCCTGGACGGGCGCGCTGCGCCAGCGCGGCGCCATGGACGGCTTGCAGGATTTGCAGGATTTTGCGGACCGCATGGAGCAGGCAGCGCTCGATACCATTGCGGCAGGCAAGATGACGGGCGACCTCAAAGCCATGACGTCCATCCCGGATGCACAGGCGCTGTCGACGGAACAGTTCATTTTGGCCATTCGCGAAACCTATGAGCGCATGGTGGGATAGAGGAGAGAGGCATGGGAATTTTTAACGATTGGAATCAGATGATCGACAACCTCACGGAAGAGACCGCGCCGGCCTTTCAGGAGGAGTACTATACCAAAGAAGAACAGGTATACAAGGATATCCTGGCAGCACCCGATGAGGTGATCAGCGGAAAGCTGTCGGATCTAGCCGAAAAATATGGGTTTTCCAACCCCATGTTTGCCGGCTTTATGGAGGGGATCAACGACAGCCTCAAGAACAGCTATGACTTGCCCAAGCTGAAGATCAACAGCGCGATCAAGCTGGACGTGGACTTTGAAAAGCTGTACTTTAACATGCTGGAAGCCAAGGCGACCTGGCTGTATCAGCTGCCGGAATGGGACGGCGTGTTGACGCAGGAGCGCCGCCGCGAAATCCAAAAGGAGCACCGGTTGAGCAAGCAGGCGGTCAGCCACAAGATCGATCGCAATGCGCCTTGCCCGTGCGGAAGCGGCAAGAAATACAAGAAGTGCTGCGGAAAGGCTGTATAACGATTCTGTGCGATCAGTTCACAAAGATCCCCCTGCGCTTGGGGGATCTTTTTGTATACACATATCCCACCGATGGCCATTGGATTGACGGCTTGCAGGGCGGGGCAAAGCAACGCGTATACCCGGGTCGGATGAGGCGCATAATAGCTGTAAATCCAAAGATGCAAGAGGTGGAAACGATGAAAAAGTGGTTGCGATTGCCGTGCATCATCTGCCTGTGCTCGCTGTTGTTGACAGGGTGCATCGGCACGTCAGAGCCAAACAATCCGGCCTCACCCGGCATGACACAGGGGACAGAGCCCGCAGTTTCCCCGCAGGGCGATGTGGGGCCGCCGTCCCATACGCAGGCGCCGACGCCGGCCCTGCCGTATGGGACGGATATGGAGAACACGGCGACCCCGGATCAGCCGTGACGGAGCAGACAGGTTTGGCAAGGGCGTACATCTACAGGGTGTACGCCTTTTGTCGATTTGTCGACCGTTCTGGTTTAACAGGTTGCACCTTTGTCAATTGAAATCAAAATGTTGGATACAATCCGTCTAACGGGGAAAACCGGAATGACGATGCGATGGGGGACGGCAATTTGCTCCGGCTGCTTGGCCACAAAGGCGTTCTTGGATACAATTTGCAAAAGCATTTGAAAAACCAAAGCAGTTGCGATATAATGCCATCGTTGAACGCGTATGTTGGGGGAGTGGAACGTGAGATGAAAACATCGTCTGGACACATCCATTGGGTGGGCATTGTCGTGGCCCTGTTGATTGCGGCGCTGGTATGCACAAGCGGGTATTTTCTGTTTACGTCCATCCGTTCGGATGTATCGTATGCACAACCTACGCCCACGCCCGTGATGCAGCCCACGCTCAACCCACAGCCGACGTTGCCGGCGCCGACGGTGACGCCTACGCCCGGGGTGAGCGCGTCGCCGAGTGCTTCGCCGTCGCCGACAGCCTGACTTGGATGTGCCAAAATAAAACCTTCGATCGTGGGACCGAAGGTTTTTTGTTTGCCAAACGGAAAATGCGGAGAAAATGCAATGCCGCTTACAGCTTGCCGCATACCGGGCAATGCGGGTCGCGCAGGACGGGCACGGTATGTTGGGACAGATCCGTCAGGCTGAACAGGTGCCCTGCGCCGCAGGAAACGGGCAACTCGCACAACATGCGCACGGCCGTTGCCGCCTGCATGCTGCCGATGACGCCCGCCGTTGCGCCCAATACGGGAATGGGGCCGATGGAGCGTACGCTTTCCATGGGATGCATGCACGCGTAGCAGGCCGTCTTTCCGGGAACGATAGGGAAGACGTATCCGTCAAATCGATTGATGCCGGCTTCCACCAGCGGCAATCGGTGACGCACACAGCCCGCATTGACCACATGGCGCGTCTGTGAATTGTCCACGCAGTCCACCACCAGATCGATCTGCTTGAGCAGCGCATCGATGTTGTCTTCGGTCAGATGCACGGTGTGGGGAATCAGCCGCAGCGTGTGGTCCAACTGGGCCAGACGCCGGCACGCTGCGTGCGCTTTGCTGTGCCCCAGATCCGCCTCTGTGAAGAGAATCTGACGGTTGAGGTTGGTGATGGACACGATATCGGCATCCACGATGTGAATCGTGCCCACGCCGGCCGCCGCCAGGTAGTACAGTGCAGGCCCGCCTAGGCCGCCTGCGCCGGCAACCAGCACGCGCGCCTGTTGGAGGCGGCGTTGCCCGTCCTCGCCGATTTCCTCGATCAGGATTTGCCGTGCATGGCGATTTTGCAGTGGGGACATGTGCAATCACTCCTTTATTTCCAGTATATAAGTATAATCAATTGTGCGTCCACGTCAATTTTACGTGGAGCGAACGCTTGAGGGAGGGAATTCATTGAGCAAACAGACCGTGGGAGGACATATCGAAGGCATTTCAGAGGCCATATTGGCGCAGCTCAGTGCGCTGTACGAAGTGCGCCTGACGCGCGACGCGTTTCTCTCGCCCGAAATCGTTGCGGTTTTGAGCGAGATCACCTCGCGCATCAATCGCGAGCTGTGCGTGCTGATTGCGCGCGACGGCACGGTGCGGGATGTCAGCGTCGGGCACTTCAACCGCGTCTCCATGCCACAGCTGCGCACCGTGCGTTCACAGACGCGCCTTTGCGGCGTGCGCTGCATCCACACGCATCCCAACGCCTCCGGCATGCTCTCGGATGTGGACCTCGGCTCGCTACGGCGCGCCAAATTCGACGCCATGGCGGCCATCGGCGTACAGGATGGCGTGGCGGTGGATTTCTTTGCCGCGTTTTTGACGGGCGACCCGCAGGCGGATGTGCGCATTGTGGGCCCCATGGATCCTGCGCGATTGCCCACGCAGCTGCTCATGGCACAGGTATATGCGGCGGATGCGGCCGTGGGGCGGTTTGAGGCCTTTACGCCGGTGAAGGGACCGGAAAAGGCGGTGCTGGTGGCGCTCCGTCCCGAGGGCCTGCCGGAGCTGGAAGAGTTGGCCAAAACCGCGGGAGCCGTCATCGTCGCGCGCGAAGTACAGTCGCGCCCGGTGCCCGACAATGCCACGTTTGTCGGCCCTGGCAAGGCGCAGGAACTCTCGCTGTTGCGCGCGGATACCAATGCCGATGTATTCATCTTTGATGGGGAATTGAGCGCCACGCAGGTGCGCAACCTGGAAGCGATGCTGGATGCCAAGATCGTGGACCGCACCACGCTCATTCTGGATATCTTTGCCATGCGCGCGCAGAGCCGCGAGGGCAAATTGCAGGTGGAGCTGGCGCAATTGCAGTACCTGTTGCCGCGCCTTTCGGGCGCCGGCGTCGCGATGAGCCGCCTGGGCGGCGGGATTGGCACGCGCGGACCGGGCGAGACCAAAATTGAGACGGATCGCCGCCGCATCCGCCGCCGCATCTTTGAACTGCAAAAGGAAATCGACCAGATCGCGCGCCAGCGCCAGACGCGCAGGAGCAGGCGATTGAACTCCGGCACGCCGTCGCTGGCCCTGGTGGGGTATACCAACGCGGGCAAGAGCACGCTGCTCAATCGCCTGAGCGGGGCGGATGCGCTGGCGGA
>DXZF01000369.1 GCA_019415425.1 Bacillota bacterium
ATGTGATATTGGGAAGGGGACAGGCCGTATGGAGACAGGTATGGGACAACAGAAAAGAGAGGAAAACGAAAATTTATTCCACCAGACCGTTGCGGTGCAGGCGAATACACCGGGCACCCCGGATGAATGGGCAGATACGCCCCAAACGACGGCGCCCGTGGACGCCACGTTGCGTTCGCCCGGGCAGGCACAGGAAAGCGAGCAATCGGATACGATGGTGCATACCATTGGGCAGATGCGAGAATTGATCATGGACTTTCCCGCGTCCCTGATGGCCGCCAACTTCTTCAAGGCATTTTCGGATGGGACGCGGCTGCGGCTGTTGCAGGCCCTGAGCGTGCGGGAGATGTGCGTATCGGATCTGTGCGAGCTGTTGGAACTCTCGCAGCCCGCGGTGAGCAATCACCTGCGCGTGCTCAACCACCAGCGCATCGTCAAGCATCGCCGCAGCGGAAAAAACATCTTCTATTCGCTGGACGACTGGCACATCAACGCCATCATCGGCATGGCGATGGAGCACCTCTCCTTTGCCCAGCCCGAGCGCTGAACGGCAGCCGACCGGGGGCACACACCGTGCCTGGCAATCGGTTTGGCGGGCCTTTTGCCTGCACGCGCATCTACCAGGATCGTCGCCGCACGCTTATGACCCATAGAGGGAAGAGGCTTGACAGAGCGTGCACATTTTGTCTTCAAAGTCCGAAAGCCCCTGCTTACAGCTGGCTTGTTCTTGCGCAAACGAAGGGCGCTACCATCTGCCAAGGCGATCGGCGCCAAGCGATTTGCGGCGAGGCGAGAGGCGCGGCATGGCCTCTCTCGCCATGTGCAAGGGAAAAACGCTACGGAAAAGAGTCCGTAGCGTTTTTGATTTGCCGTTATTCGTCGCGCCCCTGATATTCGCTTATGAGAATGTGTTCCATCTCTTCCGGCGTCTCTTTGCAGCCGCCGGATAGCCACATCTTGATGATCGCATTCAATCCGTTTTTGAAAAATGCGACGTGGTAGGCAATGTGCTGGTTGTCAAAATGGCGTCTTGCCTGGTGGGTATCGTAATATGTCAGCCGGAATTGGTTGTCATAGCCAAGCTTGAAGTACGTGCGGTAAAACAGCTGGTTTTCCTGAATATGGCGGAACAGGCGCAAGTAGTCGTTGCTGTTGAATTTCTGCTGCTGTTCCGTTTCATAGAGGCGGTTGACCTCCTCTTCCAGGTGCTCCCGCACCCGATCTGCAAGGTCGTAGACATCCGTATAGTTTGCGTAAAACGTGCTGCGGTTCAAATTGCACCGCTTGCAGAGATCGGAAACGGTGATCTCATGCAACTCTCTGTCTTGCAGCAACTCAAGAAAGGTCCGTTCGATGCGGTCGATCGATGCACGGCGACGGCGGTTGTTCTTCGTATTCATGCGGCCTCCCATTATTCCAACACTTGTACGGGAATTGTTGATTGTTTTTGCCCTTGGCCGTCATTATACTCAATTTGTCAGCAAAACAACAACGGTTGTTTGCATCATTTTTGGAGGTGTACGATCATGAAAAAGAGCCATTTTGTGGCCATGACGTTGGGGACGGTGAGCGCGGTTTTATTCGCCCTTGGCATGTGCATGGCGTTGATTCAGGAATGGAACGCCTTCAGGCCGGGCATTATTTTTGGCTGTGTGGGGCTGGTTTTGGGGCTTGTGACGTTCTTCACCTGGAGGAAAATGGAGGGGAAAGCGCCGCTCCATCTCTCGGGCAAAGCCGTGTGCACGGTGGCGATCGGTATCGTGGGCGCCCTGGCATTGGGCGTGGGCATGTGCTTTAGCATGGTGTGGAATCAAATGGCGTTGGGCATTGTCATCGGCCTTGTCGGCATTGTGATCCTGCTCGGCCTCATCCCACTGACAAAGGGAATCCAGGCGTGAGGGACCAAATGCTGTCCGCCCGCTATAGGGCAAAGGGCACGTAGAGGTTCGGCGGGTCCCCATCCCAACGATTGGGGCGCACGACGTGCTGATTCAAAACATCTATTCCAGCATCTACGGAACGGATGTCGCGGTGTACACCAAGGGGCCGGACACGGGCCATCGCATCACGCCGGGGGGCGAGTTTGGGCATGAAACCGTATCGCGCATTGTGGCGGTCGGCGAGCAGGTGAGCGATCTTTTGGTAGGGCAGCGCGTGTACCCGTATCCGCTCTTTGCCAAAGACGATACGCGCAGGGCGGGAA
>DXZF01000037.1 GCA_019415425.1 Bacillota bacterium
GTATTATAAGAGGACAAACAGGAACCTCACGCGCCCGATTAAAATTATGCCCCTAAAGACATACATCGAGATCGACGACAACTTCGTCGGCAGATATTGTGAGCAATCCATAGGATGCCCAAGAAAATGCTACTTCTGCGAATATTCATGGAAGCATAGATGGACGCATAAGGGTACGGGGTACGAAAGCGGACTATTGAACCGCGAAACACTCTTCCGCGACTTGAATTGGGCGGACTACAAGAACAGGGACTTGGTGACGGCGATTGACGGAGCGACCGAGGCGACGAGGCATATAGTGAACAAGCCGATCGCGAACAGCGAGATAACGGACAAGATTATGGAGATCTATTCGGCGCCAAGGGATTATGTGAGCCTTAAGTTGTATTGCCTGCTCGGGTATCCGTTCGAACAGAAGTTCCAACCGGAGGAAGCGGTAGAAGCCATTATTGCAGCGCGAAAGACGGGCAGCTCTCATCGCTGCAATGTTCTCATTGTATCGCCGCACTTCATGCCAATGCCATTCACACCAATGGAGTGCGAACCAATCAACTGGCATAACTTCCGGCAAGAGATCAAGCGATACAACTGGGGTAAGTTCGGGGATGGGAACGTCAATGTGTACTGGAACTGGTCTCTCGCAAGCTCGCCTGTGTCCGCTGCGGAAGCAACCATTCTCAATCGATGCGATATCGAGGACGTACCGAAGATTAAGGCAATCCTCTGTTCAAGCAAGTACAAGTCATTGGATTTCCTAAGAAAGAGAAAAGTCCTTGAAAAATACTTCGGAGATGTCCTCGGTCGGGTAGATCGAGTGCTGCCATATATCGAGAGAAGCAACGATACTGAGAAAGCGAAGAAGATATATGAACGGCGAAAAAACAACAAATAGCATATACAAGTCCCCAAAGTGGGAAACTTGCCGGGCGAGGGCACTCAGGCGTGACGGGTACATATGCCAGCGATGCAAGCGGTATGGACGCATAAGGGCAGCAACAACAGTTCATCACATGAAGCCGGTAGAGGAGTATCCGGAGCTCGCATATGATCTCGACAATCTTGAGAGCTTATGCGAACAATGCCATAACAAGACGCATCCAGAAAAAGGAAGCAAAGGGTTGAGAGCGAGACAAAGGAGCGAGTTGTGACTCTGTCGAAAGCACTCAGTTACTCAAAAATCATACCCCCCCCTCCAATTTGAAATGATGATCGGCCATTTAGGGAACGGCGGGGGCAAACGCTTGTAAGTACGGGGAAAATTTGGGCAAAGGGGGAAACGCCGCAAATGGGCAATCAGAAAGGACGGGAGGTGCGCATAGAAAAATGAACAAAGCAGGATGGAAACGAAAAATCAAATCCGCATGCCAGAGCACTGGAACCTATGCGAAACACTTCGACCCCGTGATCGAAACCCTTGCGGAAATCCTCGAAAAACGCGATCGTGCCGGAGAGGAATATAAGCGGACAAACGAGATGCCGGTCATCCCTTACAAAAACAAAGCTGGGGCGACGAATCTTGTCAAAAATCCAATCCTCGTGATCTGGGACGAGCTGAACAAGAGCGCTCTCGCTTACTGGCGAGATCTCGGCCTTACGCCTGCAGGGTTGAAAAAAATCGACGAAAGCGCGATCAAAAAGAAAAAGCCAAACGCACTTGCACAGGTGTTAAAGGAAATTGGCGGCTAAACGATATAAGCGCATTGCGCTGGAATACGCGCATAGCGTGGTCGATGGGAAGAAGATAGCAGGCAAGGAGATCACGCAAGCTTGCCACCGATTCCTGAACGATCTGGAACGGGAAGATCTGGAACTTCGGACAAAAGAACCCGACCTTCTGATTGGCATTATTGAACGCACCATGGTGCACAAGCAGGGAGAAAGCATCGACGGGAACCCGTTGATGAACGAGCCGTTGATCTTGCAACCGTGGCAGATATTCATCGTCTACAATCTTGTGGGATTCTACTACAGGGGCACAAACGAACGCCGGTACAAAGAGGCGTTTATTTTTTTGCCGAGAAAAACCGGAAAGACGACCTTCGTCGCCGCGCTTGCGTGGGGGCTTGGCATTCTTGAGCGGAGAAGCGGCGCGACCATCTACATTGTGGCGGCAAGCCAGAAGCAGGCGTGCCAGTCCTTCGAATTCATCTTATACAGCCTACGCGCGAAGGGGATGATCGAAGACTTCCGCGTGCTCAACAATACGGCAGAGCACTCGATCACGTACGAATTTCTGGACGATGATGGGACGCCCGTTGGCAGCATCCGCATTGAGGCACTTGCAAGCAACCCAGACACACACGATTCATTCAACTGCAACATCGCCATTGCGGACGAGCTTCAGGCGTTCAAACGGGCGAGCCAGTACAACCGATTCAAGGAGGCGATGAAGGCATACACGAATAAGCTCATGATCGGAATCACAACGGCAGGCGATTCGATCAATTCATTCTGCTACCGCCGTCTCAGCTACGCGCAGAAGGTGGTTGGCGGAACCATTAAGGACGATACGCTGTTCTCCTTCATCGCAAAGGCAGACGAGGACGAGAACGGGAACGTGGACTACACAGACCCCGTTCAGCACGAGAAGGCAAACCCGTCTTATGGCGTGACAATTCGACCGCAGGACATCATGAACGATGCATTGCAGGCGCAGAACGACCCGCAACAGCGGAAGGATTTCCTGAGCCGGTCGCTCAACGTGTACACCAGCGCTATGCGCGCGTACTTTGATCTGAGCGAATTCCAGCGGAGCGACCAGAAATACAGCTGGACGATGGACGAGCTTGCAAAGCTTCCCATTGAATGGTTTGGCGGGGCCGACCTGTCAAAGTTGCACGACCTGACTGCTGCTGCACTGTATGGGCACTACAAGGGTGTGGATATTGTGATCGCGCATGCCTTCTTTCCGATCGTCGCAGCGCATATCAAGGCGGATGAGGATGAAATCCCGCTGTTCGGCTGGGCAGACGATGGAGTGTTGACGATGTGCAATTCTCCCACGGTCAATCATGCCGATGTGGTCAACTGGTTTGCGAGTATGAGAAAGCAAGGGTTCAAAATCAAGCAAATTGGACATGACCGCAAATTTTGCCGGGAGTATTTCATAGGCATGAAGGAGGCTGGATTCCGAATCATTGACCAGCCGCAATACTACTATCTCAAGTCCGAGGGATTCCGGCATATCGAAGCCGCAGCGAAAAATGGGAACCTCTACTACCTGCACAATGAAGCGTACGAGTATTGCGTGGAGAACGTGCGAGCGGTGGAGAAGACGGACGACATGATTCAGTACGAGAAGGTACAACCGGAGCATCGCATTGACTTATTCGATGCGTCTGTGTTCGCCTGCATCCGATATCTGGCGAACATGGAGAAGCAAAAGAAAGCAAGGAGCTGGTGGGGCGAATGAAACTGTTTGCAAGACGGCGCGCGGCAACGCGGGCAGAGCCGAAAAAAAGAAGTCTGGTATGGTATACGGACGCAGATGGGTTCGATGGAATTCAGTGCAGCGGATACACATCGCTTGCACAAAACCCGGAGGTTGTAACGGCTGTTGGAACCATCGCAAAATTGATCGGCAGCATGACAATCCACCTGATGCAGAACACGGATGACGGAGATGTGCGGATCAAAAACGAGCTATCGCGCAAAGTGGATATCAACCCGAACCAATACATGACGCGAAGCACCTTCGTGCAAAGCATTGTCAAGACCATGCTGCTGGACGGACATGGGAATGCGCTCGTGTATCCGCAGACGACAAACGGATATCTTGAGAACCTGATTCCGATTCCGGCGTCGCTTACGTCGTTCATCCCAGATGACTGGTGGAGTTACAAGGTAATGATTGCCGGTCGGGAATACGACCCGGCAAACATCCTTCACTTTGTCGCGAACCCGGATCCGGTCTATCCGTGGAAGGGGATAGGGTATCAGGTGGCCTTGAGGGACATCGTGAACAACCTGAAGCAGGCGACGAGCACCGAAAAGGCATTCATGCAATCCAAGTGGAAGCCCAGTGTCATTGTGAAGGTGGATGCGCTGACGGAGGAATTTTCAAGCCCGGAAGGGCGCAGGAGATTGCTTGACAGCTATATCGATACAACGGGCGCAGGGGAACCGTGGTTGATACCCGCTGAACAATTCAGCGTAGAGCAGGTACGACCATTGACGCTATCCGATCTGGCGCTTGCGGACTTCGTCCAGATAGACAAGAAGGCGGTTGCCTCCATTTTGGGGGTGCCGCCTTTTGTGTTGGGTGTCGGCGATTTCCATCGGGAGGAATGGAACAACTTCATCTCCACGACGATCATGCCGATTGCGAAGGGGATAGAACAGGAGCTCTCCCGGAAGCTGCTATATAGCAACGAGCTGTATTTTCGGTTTTCCAGCCGAAGCTTGTACACCTACGACCTCACAGAACTGTCCAATGTGGCCGACGCGCAGTACGTGCGCGGCATCATGACTGGCAACGAGGTGCGAGATTGGCTCGGCCTGTCGCCGAAAGAAGGACTGAATGAACTCGTCATACTCGAGAACTACATCCCGCGTGGAATGATCGGGGAGCAAAGCAAGTTGAATGGAGGTGATAGCAATTGATGAGTCAACGCACAGCCGTGGCACGCGACGCCAAATTCCAGACGCGCGCAGAGGATGGAAACCTCTACATTGAGGGCTATTTTGCGGTGTTCGGCAGCGAGTACCGCATGTGGGAAAACGCAATCGAAACGATTGATGAAGATGCCTTCTCTGACACGATTGGAGACGACATCCGTGCACTTGTCAACCATGACACCACGCTCGTGCTGGGACGCACGACAGCAGGGACATTGACGCTGCGCATTGATCAGATCGGCCTATGGGGCAGCATCATGATCAATCAGGCAGATCAAGATGCGATGAACCTGTATGAGCGCGTTCGGCGTGGCGACGTCAGTCAATGCAGCTTCGGATTCGACATCATCGACCAGAGCACGGAGGTGATGGAGAACGGGACAACGGTGTGGAAGTTGCGGAAGGTCAAGCTGTACGAGGTATCGGTGGTTACGTTTCCGGCCTACGAAGACACGGCAGTGGTCGCGCGCAGGCGCGACTATGAGGAACTACAACGAAGAAAAACACAACAATGGCGGGCACAGGCGAAAGCCCGCATGAAAGGAGAGAAACATGGCGCTCAAAGTGATCATGCTGCGTCGTAGCATTGACCAGAAAAAATCTGAACTCGCACAACTGCGGGATAAGGATGCGGAATTCCAGACGCGCGAAGCAGAGATTGAAGCATCCATCGAAGAGGCAGAGACCGACGAACAGAGAGCAGCGGTCAATGAAGAGATCGATAAGTACGAAGGGGAAAAAGCGGCGCACGACGAAGCGAAGGCAGAGCTGGAGAGGGAGATCGCACAGCTGGAGGAAGACCTTGCAAACGCGGAAAAAGATGTGCCGCAGAGAAGCGCGCAACCTGCGCAAAAAACTATGGCCGTAAGAGGAGTTGATGCCAGAATGAATGTAATGACCAACATTAGGGATTTGCCCATCAGCCGCCGCGCGTTCGACGCGCTGAGCATGGAGCAGCGCAACAGCATCGTCGCGCAGGAGGACGTCAAAACCTTCCTGATGCAATTGCGCAGCATGAAGGGGCAGACGCGCGAAGTGAACGGCGCGGATCTGACGATTCCCGTAGTATTCCTTGAATTGATCAGCGAGAACATGTACCGCTATTCCAAGCTGATCAATCGCGTGCGCATGCGCGAGGTTAACGGGGTAGCAAGGCAGACAATCGCGGGCGTTGTCCCGGAAGCTATCTGGACGGAGATGTGCGGAGCGCTCAACGAACTCAACTTCGCGTTTGGCCAGGTGACGCTGGATGGCTACAAGGTCGGCGGGTTCGTTGCAATCTGCAACTCCATTCTCGATGACAACGACATTAACCTGTCCGGGTGGATTGTGGAAGCGATTTCGGAAGCGATCGGCCTTGCACTGGACAAGGCAATCCTGTATGGCAAGGGCGCCTCGAACAAAATGCCGATGGGCATCGTAACTCGCTTGGCGCAAACGCAGAAGCCCAGCGACTACCCGTCCAAAGCACCGGAATGGATTGATCTGCATACCACGAACATCCTCAAGGTAGATAGCACGGAGGACCCGGTCACGTTCTGGTCTGCTCTGGCGGTAGCGGCAGGGAATACCTATACCAGATATAGCCGCGGCAACCAGTTCTGGGCCATGAACAGCAAGACCTATGCCAAGCTGCGCAGCAAGCTGATCACCTTCAATTATGACGGCACACTGGTTGCACAGTTCCCGGGCATTATGCCTGTGATCGGTGGCGATGTGGATGTACTGGAATTCATCCCGGACGGCGATATCATCGGTGGCTATGGCGATCTGTATCTGCTCGCTGTACGCAGTGGCATGACTATTGAGTCCAGCCGGGAAGTGCAATTCATTGAAGACAATACGGTGTTCAAGGGGATTGAGCGCGCAGACGGTCAGCCGGTAATCCCGGGCGCATTCGTCGCGATCAACATCAACAATACTGCGGTGACCACGGTTCTTGACTTCGCAGCAGATAATGCCAACGATGCGCAGCTCACTGGACTGTCCATCGCAGGCGTGACGCTCACCCCGTCGTCGTTCTCGCCGACGACCTACACCTACACCGGCAGCACGACTACCGCAAGTGGGAAGATCGAGGCGACGCCCGCACAGGCAGGTGCGCAGGTTGCAATCTCTTACAATGGTCAGAACGTGCGCAATGGCGGCACCATCACGTGGGAGGCTTCTGCGTTGCCCGTGACGGTTACCGTCACGCAGGGTAATGCCGTACGCGTCTACACGGTCACGGTCACCAAGACCGGCGGCTGATAGGAGCATGAGGCATGACCGATAGCGACATCTTGATCATCTTGAAGGTCGATCTGCAATTGTCTTCAACTGCAATCGATGGATACCTGACCAGCCTTATCGATGCGGCGCGGCAGTACATCACGCAAGAGGGCATCGCAATCCAAACAACCGTAGCGGATGCGATGCTGGTGGAGATGTACGCCGCGTATCTGTATCGGAGCAGGCGCGAGGATGCACAGGGAATGCCGCGCTATCTTCGTTGGGCGCTCAACAACCGATTATTGAGCGAGAAAGCGGGTGCAGGCGCATGAGGTCGGTTGACGATCTGATCACGCTGGTAGCACTGACGTACACGCAGGACGACATGGGTGTGCAGGTGCCAGGAGAGGAAGAGACGCAGGTGTGGGCGCACCTGAAATCGGTCACGCGCAATGAGTGGATGGACGGCGGCCGCATCGGTCTGCAACCGCAGTTGGTCGCCGTCACACCCTCCATCAACTACGA
>DXZF01000370.1 GCA_019415425.1 Bacillota bacterium
CCTTTGCCGAAGAGGATGTGCTGTGCGCCGAAGGCGAATTGAAGCTGTGCATCACCTACGAGAGCCCGGACGAGCAGGCGCCCATCGGGCAGTTTTTCACGGAGATCCCGTTTTCTGAAATGCTCAGCGCGCCGGGCGCCAAACCGGGGCAGCGCGTGCTGGCCAGCGCAAAGGTGAAGGACCTGTTCGCGCGCGTGGACGAAGAGGGGGAATCGTTTGCCGTCGAGGCGGTGTGCGCGCTGGAGGTAGAGGCACAGGAGACCATGGAGCTGCCGGTCCTCGTGGATGCCTACGCCATCGGCCAGGAAGTGGAGCTGGTCAAAGAGGAAGTGCAGATGTGCAGCTGCATGGTGGTGCAGCGCGGTACCGCGGTGCAGCGCGAGGCCGTTTCCATGCTGGACGCTCCGCCGGTGGGGCGCGTACTGGCCACATTTGCCATGCCCTCGTGCGTGCGCAGCACCGCGCAGGACGACGGCATCGTGATGGAGTGCGTGCTCTCGTGCGTCATCGTATATCTGGATCGCGAGAACGCGTTGCGCACGTTTGAGACCAAGTGGCCGCTGCGCATGGAAGAAGAACTGGCCGGCATGCAGCGCGAGATGTCGGCACAGGCCCGGCTATGGGTGCAGCAGGTGCAGGCCGTACCCAGTGCAGAGGGCGTGGATCTGCGCGCGCTGCTGGGCTTTGAGGTATACGGCTATGTGCAGACGCGCATGCAGATCGTACAGGACGTACACGTGCACGAGATGGAACAGGCGCCCATGTGCGGCATCGTCGTGTACTTTGCCTCTGCGGGCGACACGATGTGGGACGTCGCCAAGCGGTACAGGGTGCGCATGGAAGACCTGATGCGCTACAATCCCGACGCGCAGGAAGAGCTGGAGGCAGGGCAGAAGCTGATTCTGCTGTGCAGAAAGGCCGGATGAGGGAATCGATGGCACTGTAAAAAGAGAGAGCGGAGCGATCTGCTCTCTTTTTTTGCAGCGCCCAAACGGGTGCGTTTTTCTTTCATATTTTGAAAGAAAAAGTTTTTAGCAATGGTTTGACTATTGTAATACACAAGAAAATTTACATAAAAATAATAGAAAAGCATCGATTGCCTATTGCATTGTGAAATAATGCGCGTTAATATATTCACGAAATAGAAGATTCCCCGCGCACGCGGGACAGTTTGGAGGTTGAATCAAAATGAAAAAACGCTTTGCATTTGTGGCCGCGCTTGCCGTAGCAGCGGTGCTGGCCATGGCCGGTTGCAGTGGCGAAACGGCAAAGGATTTCAGCCACTGGACGTATACGGACTGGTCCGTTGCCAGTGAAGAGGATCGGATCGATTGCACCATCGCCTATGTCACGGCAGTGGATCCGGATGGCATGGCGCAGATGGACGAGGAGGAGCGCCGCACGTCGGCGCAGGCGATGATGCCGGCGGTGGAGCAGATGCTTCAATCGGATCAGAGCACGACGATCAGCGGCTTCATCCAAAAGGCCAATGCCGATACGCTGTACACC
>DXZF01000371.1 GCA_019415425.1 Bacillota bacterium
TTGCGTCCTGGGCCAACACCCAGTAGCCGTTGGTGAACAGCTGAAAGCCCTGCAGATGTGCCGGCGGCACGGGGGCAAACATGCCGGGTACGGCGACGGCGACCGCCTGGATCTCCCCTTCCACACGCGCCTCGCCCAACAGGTACGACAGGCCCTGGCCGGGTGTCTGCACGCTGCGCCACTGCCAGTAGGGGCCGTAGGGGCCGCCCAGCTGCGGCAGTTCGCCAACGCATGCAGGGGCTCCCTCGCCCTGTTTGGCATCGATCACGTCGGCATGCATCGGCTGCGGTTCGGGCACGGCCCGCGCGCTTTGTGCCTGCGGTTCCGGTGCCGTTTGCGGCGCCGTTTGCATCTGCACCTGTTGCATCAGCGCCTCCTCTTCCTCCTCTGCGGCACGTTGCAACAGCTGATCGCGCAGCGAAGGCGTTTCGCATTCCTCTGCCGGCGGCGCGTCCGTATGCGCTTGCTGCCGCTCTATAACAAGGGGTTCCTGCGGTTCCGGCGTCTTGTCGCCGTGCGGGGACGCAATTGCCCACTTGTCGCCCTCAGGCGCACTGGCCTGCTGCGGTTGTGAGGCGGCAGCCGGCTGCATCGGTTCCGGTTGCGCATTGCGCTGCCGCTGTGCCGCATCGTCCTCGTACTGCCGCGCCTGGCACTGTTCCGCTTGGCGTGCACGCGCGCCGTCAGAAAGCGCCGTCTCCTGCGCCGCGTTCACCTGCTGTGCGGGCGAATCCTGCTGCGCCGATTGCCGTAGCGGCGCCGATGCCGGCACAGCGCGTTCCTCTGCTGCGGCCGCTGACTGCACCGCCTGTTCGGGTTGCCGCGCCGCTTCTGTGCCGGTGCCTTCCGCACTGCGCGGCCTTGGTTGCGGCGGCCGCGGCGGTTGTGGCGGGCGCGGTGGCTGTGGGGGGCGTTCGGGTTGCTGCAACTGGCGCTGTACGCGCTGCCAATTGGCCGGTGGCGGCTCGCTCTCGCCCACCGCGATCAGCCGGCGGCTCTGATTGGCCACCGCCGCCACGGTGCGCACCGGTTGCAGGCGCACATTCCCGGAAAAGAATGCCACAAAACGCTGTGTCTGCATCTCCAGACGATGTCGTTCCTGCCCATTCCAAAGGTTCAATTCAAATCGTCCTGCAAGCGGCGTCACGACGCGCGCCAGGACGTGTGCCTGCCCGTTTTCGCGAAAATTGAGCTGCACAAATCCCAACGCCGTCCGCCCGTCCTCAGCGTACAGGATGATATAACGCTGCCGTACATTCACAGCGCATCCCTCCTTCTCCCCTTGAGTGTATGCGCCATCACACGCGTTCAATACCGCTTTTGTGCGGCCTGTCCGCCAGCGATCGCAGCGTGCGCCACGGCATCTTTCTCGCCTTTTCCCCAAAATTCCCCGTTGTCTTTTGGCCGTCTTTGTTTTATGGTGGAAAGGGGGAATTTACCAGGAACCGAGGGGAAACCGATGAGACGAACGCTCGCCTTTTTGCTGATCGCTGCGCTGTTGTGTGCGTGTGTGGGGTGCGGTGGCGCCTCCGCCTCGTATGACGACGAGGCGCAGATTGCCGAACAGAGCAATACGTACGACCTGTCAGAGGTACAGCAGGCCATTGGCGGCAATTCCTTTGCTGCCAACGTGACGTTTGAAGGGATGGATACGCTTTGGGGGTACGAGGCGCCGGCCGATGGGCAGATTCAGATCACCCATCAGCTGCGGACCAAGACCGGCCGGGCCAAGCTGGTGCTGGTCACACCCGACGGCGCGTGTACGACCATCGTAGAGAACGCCGATCACAGCGAACCGCTGACGCCCAGCACCACGGCCGCCAATGTCCAGGCCGGATACAACCGCATTCGCCTGGTGGCCGATGGCGATGCGCAGATCGAATTGCAGCTGCAGATCGACTGCGGCAATTTTGTGCCGCTGGGCATGTAGCGCCTGTATGAAATCAAGAGGGGGCGGAACTGTTTCCGCCCCCTCTTTCACTTGTCCATTTCCGATGACTTGCGATACGGCAACATCGCATCCGACAGCGCGATGAACGCGTCGATATCCAGCGTCTCGCCCCGTGCCGAGGGGTCGATGCCGCTCTGCATGAGCGCCTGCTGCACGCCCTGCCTGTCCATCTGCGGCATGGCGCACAGGTTGTTGAACAGCGTCTTGCGGCGCATCTGGAAGCTGGCGCGCACCACTTCAAACATCCACGCCTCTTGCTGCGGACGCCGCGGGTACGCACGGCGCTGCAACCGTACCACGGTCGAATCCACCTCTGGCGCCGGGAAAAAGCAATTGGGCGGCACCTGCATCACGGTCTGCACCTGTGCGTAGTACTGCACCGCCACCGAGAGCGAGCCATACGCCTTGTTGCCGGGCGGCGCGCACAGCCGGGCCGCCACCTCCTTTTGCATCATCAGCACAAAGGTATCGGCACATTTGCACTCGTGCAACAGGCGCAGCAATATGGCCGTGGTGGCGTAGTACGGCAGGTTGGCCACGACGGCGGCATCCGGCGTCTGCACCATCGTGTGCAGCGGCGCCTTGAGCGCGTCGCCATGCACCAGCGTCAGATTTTCGCAATCCGCCAATTCGCGCGAGAGCAGGGCAAACAGGCCGGCATCCAGCTCCAGCGCGCTGACGTGGCGCGCCTGCGCACACAGCCGTACCGTCAGCGCTCCGGCGCCCGGCCCGATCTCCAGCACATCGCGCGCATGCAAGTCGCCCGCAGCGCGCACGATGGCATCGGCCGCATTGGGATCACACAAAAAATTCTGCCCCAACCGCTTGTTGGGCCGCAGCCCGTTTTTCGCGAGCGCTTCGCGCAGTTGTGTGCGGTTGGCCCCGTCGTACCCCATCTGTATCCTCCTCACACGATTTGAAAAAGCAAAGAAAAGGGGCGCCCACGCGCCCCTGTCCGTCCCGTTTACTTGAGCACATATACCTTGACATTGCGTTTGCGTCCCCACCGCAGGCACGCCGCTTCGGTGTCCATAAACACGTCGATGCTCACCGCGCTGCTGTTGTTGGCGCCCGTATCCTCTGCCACGGCGTAGCCGTAGCCCGGGATGTAGAACCTGGTTCCGTACGGGAACACCTTGGGGTTGACCGCGCACATGCCCACTTTGGGCCATTTGCCCGTGGCCGTGCGGTTGCCGGTGTGCGTATAGGCGGTGATCTGATCCACGACGACCGTGCGTGCGATCATGTCGGCCGAAGGCCCGCCTGCGGGCAGATTTTCCACATCCGAGTTGGTGCTCACCTTGGTACCCACCAGCACGACCTTGTTGACCGGCGCCGTCGTAATCTCGTCCGAGATGACCTTGCGGCCGGCTTCCTGCCCATCCTTGTAGGTGACCTGTTCGACGACGGTGCGCACGCCCTCTTTGCCCTCGCGCGAGACCTTGGTCTTGCCCTTGGCCAGGCTGCTGCTCTTTTGCTCGATGGTCTTGTACGCCACGCTGTACGTCTTTGTCTCGGTCTTGACGTCCACCGTGGTCAGCACGATCTGCAGCCCCTCGCTGATCGGCGTATCCAGCGAAGGCGAGATCTCATCTTTGGGATCGTACGTGATGCCGGCCTTGTTCAGCGCATCCTGCACCGTTCCCTCGGCCAGGCGCACGCTGACGCTGGCATCCTTGGTCTTTACCTTCATATTTTTGGCGCGCACGATCGTGATCGCCGTATCTTCTGTGATATCGGTGTGCAGCGCAGGGGTGACGAGGTCGTCTTTGTCCACTGCAATCCCGGCCAGCTCCAGGGCGCCCTGTACGGTGCCGTTGGCCAGGCGCACGTGCGTGGTCTGATCCCCTTCGGTGATGTCGATTTCCCTTGCCCGGGCAATGGCGACCTGCAGCCCCTCTTCCGGGCGCTGCGACAGGTCCACGGAGACGATGTCCTCCGGCGTCAGTGCCACGCCGGCCACGGCCAGCGCATCCTGTACGCTGCCCTCCTTGGTGCGCACCTGTTGCACCGCGCCATCGTCGTTGACCGTGATCACGCAATAGCGCCCTTCGGCCATATACCAGCCGAAGAACCCGCACAGCCCCATCAGGCCGCCGGCCAGCAGCGCCAGTGCGCGGCCGCGCGTCAGCGTCGCCCACTTGGCCTGTGCCGCCGCTGTGCGGACCTTCTGCGCCTGTGCCGTGCGCTGCTGCGCACCGTTGGCGCGCGCGCGGCGTTCGGCCTGCTCTGCCCGGCGTCTACTGCGCAGGCGCCAGCGCTCCCTGAGCGCCCCGATCGCCTGGTGTGCCCGCTCCTGCCGGCGCGTGCGGCGCTCTGCGCGCCGTTGACGCTCCCGCTCCGCTTCGCGCGCACGTCGCTCCGCGCGCTCCTGCACCCCGGGCCTGGCCAGCACGTCCTCCATTTCCATGGCAATGCTCCCGCCGCCCGGCGTCGCCAGATTGGCCATGAACGCCGACGGCTGGGCGCGTAAATTCAACTGGGGGCGCACGTAGGGCAGCTCTTTGGCAAACTTGCCCGGCGCATCGTCATCCCAGCGCATCCTGCATGCACGCATCAAGGAAAGGATGCATTTTTTGGCTACTGCAAACGGAAAAAGCAGCACGGAACCCAACGATCGCAGCGCCCGCTTTCTTCTCTTCTGGCGGGGACGCCGCACATCGTCGCCGAACAGGTCGCTACGAAAGCTCTCTTTCCCCAGCAGCACGTTGTCCATGCACGCATAGGGATTGACGCTGATATCGACCTGGCGCTTTCGCCGTGAGCGTGTCATCAAAGACATGATTTCCTCCTTGCCACTTCACGTGGTCTATCATTATATCTTTTCCACCGATTCATGTCAAATTTGTTACATTTCTACTTCTTTTCTATGTATCGTATCGCACGATCATCATTTGTTGACTGCTGTTCGAGGCATTTCGCCAAAAGTGCCCCTTCCCCGTGCTTTTTCGTGTGCATTACGTCGTATGCGCTTGCTTTTGCCGGCGCTGATACCCCGTGCAGAACGGGCGCAGCCTGCCCTGCTGGGGGGAGAAGAAGATGGGTTCCTCGCGCGTACACGCGCCATCTTCACAGTAGCGGCATCGCCCGACCGTGCATTTGACGACGTAGCTCTCGCCCTCTGCAATGGGGGCGGCTGTCTCCAGCGCGAGCAGCCTGTCCGCCTCGCCAAAGTAGCGTTCCCACAGCGTCAGATCGCGCTGTTTCTTCTTGATTTTGGGGGGTGGCTTGGGCACAAAAGAATCGCAGAACGTCTTGTGCTTGCCACGCCCCTTGCACGCCACGCTCACGCGTACGGCGGCACAGGAGCCAAAGCGTACATGGTGCACGCAGTTATTCTGTCCACATGTGATCAATTCCGGCATCGCTTACCTCTTCTTATAACTGGCGCACATGGTCTGCCCCGTGCCCACTTCGCATACCTCAATGCATACGCTGTACAGTCCGCACTCCCTGCCCTCTTCGTTGAACCGGCAACTGGCCACATGGCAGTCGATGCGCTGCGTCCCCTTGTTGTGATAGAACATCGCGTTTCCCTCCCGCTGTCTCGTTTTTGCTATTTTGTGCAGGTGGGCAAATGGAAACGCTGGAAAATCCTGCCACCTCGTTTGGACCGCGCACTTGTCCACAGTTGGGCCGGCAATGTGGAAAACCGCCTTGTTGAATCGCGCGGCAAAATCCAGTATATTGGTAGCGTATGTTTGACCCCCCTCGCGTTTTAGGAGGTTTCCATGATCGTTCTGCAGGCACAAAACTTGACCAAATCCTTTGGCGAACGCGTCTTGTTTTCCGACGTGTCGTTTTCCATGCAGGAGCGCGACCGGCTGGGGCTGACCGGCGTCAACGGCTGCGGCAAGACGACGCTGATGCGCATGCTCTGTGGACAGGAGGGGTATGACAGCGGCGACATCTCGCTGCAAAAGGGGCTGCGGCTGGGCTATCTGTCGCAGCACGCGCAGTACGATCCCCAGCGCTCGCTGTACGAAGAGACGTTGACCGTCTTCGCCGCACTGATGCAGGATGAGGCGGAGCTCTCGCGCATTGAAGGGCAGATTTCCGCCCAGGCGCCGGGATGGGAAGACCTGGTGCGCCGGCAGGCCCATCTGCACGAGCGGTATCAGGCAAACGGCGGCCTGACGTATCGCGCCCGCACGCGCTCGGCGCTGTTGGGCATGGGCTTTACCGATGCCGACCTCGCGCTGCCCATGCGCGCGCTTTCCGGCGGGCAGCTGAGCAAGGCGCAGATGGCCAAACTGTTGCTCTCGGGCGCCGAAGTGCTGTTGCTGGACGAGCCGACCAACCATCTGGATATCCAGAGTGTGGAGTGGCTGGAGGGCTACCTGCTGTCGTATCCGGGCGCGCTTTTGATCATCTCGCACGACCGCTATTTTCTGGACCGCGTCACCACCGGCACGCTGGAGATGGAAAACGGGCACCTGCGCAGCTTTACGGGCAATTACTCGGCCTACCTGCAACACAAGGCGCGCGAGCGCGAGATCGAGGCCCGGCACTACGCCAACGCGCAAAAGGAGATCGCGCGCATGGAGGAGATGATCGCGCAGTTCCGCCGCTGGAATCGGGAGCGCAGCATCCGCGCGGCAGAGAGCAAGGAAAAGCAGCTGGAAAAGCTGCGCGCCGCCACAGTGCGCCCGGAAAACGCGCCGCCCGCCATTCGCTTTCAGCTGGAGGCGCGCGACACCGGCGGGCAGGACGTGCTCATCGCCGAACACCTCGAAAAGCGCTACGACAAGCTGCTCTTTCGCGATGTGAACTTGCACATCCGCAGAGGGGAGCGCGTGTTTTTGCTGGGCCCCAACGGCTGCGGCAAGACCACGCTGTTTCAGATCCTATTGGGCAAATTGCAGCCGGATGCGGGCACGGTGCAGCTGGGTTCGCAGATCCGCCCCGGCTATTACGATCAGCACCAGAGCAGCCTGCGCATGGAGAGCACGCCGCTCGAGGAAATCTGCAGCGCGTTCCCCGCACTCAACCAGACGCAGGCGCGCAGTGCGCTGGCGGCCTTTCTGTTCCGCGGCGAGGACGTCTTCAAGCCCATCGCTTCGCTCTCTGGCGGCGAGCGGGCCCGGGTCGAATTGCTCAAGCTGATGCTGGGCAAAGCCAATTTCCTGCTGCTGGACGAGCCGACCAACCACCTGGACGCGGCCTCGCGCGAGGCGTTGGAATCCGCCCTCTTGGATTACGAGGGCACCATCTTTGCCATTTCGCACGACCGGTATCTGGTCAATCGCCTGGCCACGCGCGTGCTGTTGTTGACCCCGCACGGCGTGGAGGAGAGCATCGGCAATTACGATGACTTTCTATCGCACATGGCGCAGCGCGCGGTGGCCCAGCAGGCACAGCCCGACGTGCATGCGCCAAAGGCGCCGACCGCCAGCAAAGAGCGGCGCGAAAGCGCGGCGGCGCTGCGCCGCATGCGCGCACAGCTGCGCAAGGTGGAAGAACAGGTCGACGCGCTGGAGGCAGAGATCGGGACGCTGGAGCAGCAGCTTTCGCTGCCCGATGTGGCCAGCGATTACGAGCAGACGCTTTCGCTCACGCAGACCATTGCGGACAAGCGGCAACAGCTGGAGGCGGCGATGGAA
>DXZF01000372.1 GCA_019415425.1 Bacillota bacterium
TCATCCTTCTGGACGAGGCCACCGCTTCGCTGGACGTGGAGAACGAAACCCTGATCCAGGCCGCGCTCTCCCGCCTGATTGCGGAAAAGACGGTGCTGGTCATCGCGCACCGCATGCGCACGGTGGCCGGCGCCGACCGGATTGTGGTGCTCGCAAATGGCACGGTGGCGGAAGAGGGGTCGCCGGAGCAATTGATGGACAAAGACGGCCTCTATGCCCACATGGTCAAGCTGCAGACGCAGAGCCAGAACTGGAAGCTGGTGTAGGCATTTGGGCGCCGTGCGGCGCAGATTCCGCCAAACATGTAAAAACCGGCGCGGTTCACCGCGCCGGTTTTTTGTGTGCAAATCTCGCCTTTACGGGGGAGTCCCGTTCACGATCCCGCCCTTTGTGTGCAAACGGAACCATTTGGCGCTTGCCGGTACCAGCCATCTGCTGCGCGCACAGGGGGTGCGGGCCGTGCAATTGTAAAATCCCCCCATCTATGTTATAAATTAAGCGTATCGGTACTGAATCCGAGCTGTATGGCCTGCCGTTGACCGTGGCTGTGCAGCCAATGGGTGCGGGGCGAAAGCCGTGCGCCTTCCGCGTTTGAAAAGGATACAGACGAGCGCCTGTGAGGGAAGCGGTGCTTATCTGTCTTCCGCACAGGCATTTTTCTGCCTTGCAGTGGAAACGGCAGGCCGTGTGCGGACAAGTTGTGTCTCATATGCCGGCGTCCCTGGGCGCCGGAGGGGAAATCAAAACGAAAGGCATGGCCTTTCGAAAGGGGAGAGTTCCAATGATGAAGAAAAAGACCCTGACGGCATGGTTGCTCGCGCTGGGCATGACGGTGGCGCTCACGGGCTGCGGCGGCCAAAGCGCTGCCACCAGCCCTTCGCCGGAGGCTGCGCCCACCGCGCCGGCCAACCCGACCATCCGCCTGTCCACGACCACCTCGGTCAATGATTCGGGCCTGCTGGGTGCCCTGCAGCCCGCGTTTGAGGCGGATACCGGCTACAAGCTGGAGATCACCAGCAAGGGCTCGGGCGCGGCCATTGCACTGGGCGAGAGCGGCGACGCCGACTGCCTGCTGGTGCACTCGCCCGCAGCGGAGGAGGAGTTCGTGCAGGAGGGCTACGGCGTAGAGCGCATCCCGTTCATGTACAACTACTTTGTCATCGTCGGCCCCAAAGACGACCCGGCCGGGGTGGCGCAGTGCCAACAGGCGTCCGAGGCGTTCAAGGCCATTGCACAGGCACAGGTGGATTTCATCTCGCGCGGCGATGAGTCCGGCACGCACAAAAAAGAGCTGGAGATCTGGGAGACGGCGGGCATCGATCCCGAAAAGGAGAGCTATTACATCTCCACCGGCCTGGGCATGGGCGATTGCCTGACGCAGGCCAACGAGCGCAAGGGCTATGTGCTGACCGATAAGGCCACCTACCTGTCCATGAAGGACAATCTGCCGGAACTGCAGATTCTCCTGGAGCGCTCCGACGAGATGATGAACACCTATTCGCTCATCGAAGTCAACAAGGAGAAAAACGCCAACGTCAACAACGAGGGCGCAGAGGCGTTCATCGCGTGGATGACTTCCGACAAGGGCAAGCAGATGATCGCGGAATACGGCCAGGAAGCGTACGGCGAGAGCCTGTTCTTCCTGCTCGAAGAGGCGAACTGATCGCATCCAATGCAGGGCTGCGCTGCCAGGGACAGCGCAGCTTTTGCGTATCAAGCGCACGTCTAAGGGGGGAAAGAGGGGTTGTCGTATCTGTCAGAGGCGTTTGCGCTGCTGTTTGACAGCGAGGGCGAACTGCTGCAAATCATCGGCGTGACGATGCGCATGTCGTTTTTCAGCACGCTGATCTCGTGCGCGCTGGGCATCCCGCTGGGCGTGTGGCTGGGCACGGCGCACTTTCGCGGGCGCAAGCTGGTGCTGCGCATCGTGCACACGCTCATGGGCCTGCCGCCGGTGGTGGCCGGCCTGATCGTGTTTTTGATTCTCTCCAACCGCGGGCCGCTGGGGCAGTTCCGGCTGCTGTTCACCGTCACCGCCATGGTCATCGCGCAGGTGGTGCTGATCACGCCGGTGGTCATGGGGCTGTCCGCCTCGTTTGTCACGGCCAAGGCGCCCGCCATCCGCGAGACGGCGCACGGGGTGGGCATCCGCGGCTGGCGCTACGTGGGCCTGTTGCTTTGGGAGTGCCGCGCACAGCTCGTCTCGGTGGTGCTCACGGCCTTTGGCCGCACCATCGCCGAGGTGGGCGCGGTGTCCATGGTGGGCGGCAATGTGCGCTATAAGACGCGCGTGATGACCACTGCCATCGTGCTGGAGTCCAACAAGGGCAACTTTGAATTTGCCGTGGCGCTGGGCGTGGTGCTGTTGTTGATTGCCCTGGTCGTCAACCTCATCGCCGGCGCCGTTACGGAGGACCGACATGCTTGAACTGATTGGCATTGAAAAGCGCTACGGCACGCGCACGGTGCTGTCCATCGACCGCTTTGCCTTTGCCCCCGGCGTGCGCACGTGCATCATCGGCGGCAACGGCGCGGGCAAATCCACGCTGCTGCGCATCCTGGCCGGCACGCTCTCGCCGGAAAAGGGCGGGCAGATCGTGCGGCCCGAGGGGTTGCGCGTGGCGTACATGCCGCAAAAGCCGTACCCCTTTGCCAAGAGCGTGCTGCAAAACGTGCTGCTGGGCGTGCGCGAGGGAGACCGGCAGCAGCGCAGGCAAAAGGCGGAGCAGGCCATCGAGGCCGTGGGGCTGCAGGCGTTTACCGCGCAGCGCGGCGACAGGCTCTCGGGTGGCGAGATGCAGCGCATGGCGTTTGCGCGCACCATTGCAGACAGGCACGATGTGCTGATCCTGGACGAGCCGACCGCCTCGGCGGATATCGGCGCCTCGGCACGGGTGGAGCAGGCGCTGCTGGCGTACGCAGAGCGGCACGGGTGCGGCGTCATCATGTCCACGCACTCGCTGGTGCAGGCCATGCGGGTGGCGCAGCAGGTGGTGTTCATGGACAAGGGACGCATTGTGGAGATGGGCCCGCCCGAGCAGGTGATCCTGCACCCTACAAACGCGTTGACGCGCGCGTTCGTCTCGCACGTGGCGCTGCAAATCCACGACCCGATTCCGCCCGCACAGCCGTAACGGCCGCGGCGGGCAGGGCGGCGGGGGAACCCCCTGCCGCCCTTTTTGGATTGGCCGCACGGCGCCACCCCGTGGCGCCATTCCCGTATAAACACGGACGCTCCCTTTCAAATATACGCGTCGGGCGCGCGGTGGGCTTGATGTGGGGGGGAGCACAATGGTATGATACCGGTGCAGTGTATGGCGCATGTGCGCAAAGCGGTTGACAGCGCGCGGCACATGGCATATAATCATTGTGATAATAAATTCACAAGTAGCGAGAAATATTCCCAATTGGTTGCTTGTGCAGAGCGGCGATGGCCGCAGGGGGTACGTGCGATGAGGATCTTTGACACCAGCGTACAGGAGCTCAAATACATGGTGCTGCGCGAAGTGGCGCGCGCGGCGTTTGAGGATCGCCTGGAAAAGGGCATTCTGGACATCCCGCAGATCGTGGTGCCGGGGCCGCAGCCGCTGATGCGCTGCTGCATCTACAAGGAGCGCGCCATCGTGGGCGACCGCATCAAGCTGGCCATGGGCGGCGATGAGCAGAACCCCAACATGGTGGAGGTGCTGCCCATTGCGTGCGACGAGTGCCCGGTGGAGGGCATCCACGTCACCGAGTCGTGCCGCGGGTGCATCGCGCACCGCTGCATGAACGCCTGCCCCAAAAACGCGATCACCATCATCCACCAGAAGGCGCACATCGATCAGGACAAGTGCATCGAGTGCGGCAGGTGCGTGGCCGCCTGCCCGTACCACGCCATCGTCAAGTCCAACCGCCCGTGCGAAAACGCGTGCAAGGGGGACGCCATCCACATGGGCGAGGACAAGAAGGCCGTGATCGACAACGAAAAGTGCATCGC